>JAYUCZ010000229.1:0-3270 GCA_043740065.1 Thiobacillaceae bacterium
GTCAAGGAAATCGAGGCCACCACCAATCACGACGTAAAAGCCGTCGAGTATTTCCTCAAGGAACGCTGCAAGAACAACACGGAAATCCACAAGGTCAGCGAGTTCTGGCATTTTGCCTGCACCTCCGAAGACATCAACAACACCTCGCACGGCCTGATGCTGAAAGGTGCGCAGGAAGAAATCCTCGCCCCCGCGCTGACCCGCATCATCGACAAGCTGCACGCCATGGCGCACGACCTCGCCGCGCTGCCCATGCTGTCGCGCACCCACGGACAACCCGCCAGCCCCACCACGCTGGGCAAGGAAATGGCTAACGTGGTGTATCGCTTGCAGCGCGTGCGCGTCCACCTTGCAGACCGCGAATATCTGGCCAAAGTAAACGGCGCAGTCGGCAACTACAACGCGCATTTGTCCGCTTATCCCGATGTCGATTGGGAAACCTTCGGCAAGAAATTTGTTGAAGGCCTGGGGCTGAACTTCAACCCCTACACCATTCAGATTGAGCCGCACGATTACATGGCCGAGCTGTTCGACGCGCACGTGCGCGCCAACACCATGCTCATCGACCTGTGCCGCGACCTGTGGGGTTATGTGTCGCTGGGCTACTTCAAGCAAAAAGTCAAAGCGGGCGAAGTGGGCTCTTCCACCATGCCGCACAAGGTCAACCCCATCGACTTTGAAAACGCCGAAGGCCATTTTGGTCTGGCCAACGCCATGCTCACCCATCTGGCGCAAAAGCTGCCAATCTCACGCTGGCAGCGCGATTTAACCGATTCCACCGTGCTGCGCAACATGGGTGTTGGTCTGGGCTACACGCTGTTGGCCTACGAATCCTGCCTGCGCGGACTGAACAAACTCGAAGCTAACCCGACCGCCCTTGCCGCAGATTTAAACGCCAACTGGGAAGTGCTGGCCGAGCCAATTCAAACCGTGATGCGCCGCTACGCTGTGCCTAACCCCTACGAACAACTCAAGGAACTGACACGCGGCAAAGGCGGCATTACCCGCGAATCGTTGCATGTGTTCATTGATGGTTTGGCGATGCCCGATGCCGAAAAAGCCCGGCTCAAGGAAATGTCACCCGCAAGCTATGTGGGCATGGCCGAAGAGCTGGCAAAACGCATTTGAGTTTTTGCCCCCTCTCCCCTGGTGGGAGAGGGCTGGGGAGAGGGGGAAAGTTTGATAAGCAAAGCATTCATCCTCCCCCTAACCCCCTCCCCTCAAGGGAGGGGGAATACTTTTTAAGTAGTGTTTATGTCCGAATCCATCGAAACCCTCCGCGCCAAACTCAACACCGAAACCGCCAAAGTCGCTTGGAGTGAATTGCAACGCCACCATGCACGCGGCGTGGTGGTGTGCGTTTCCGCAGCATTGGATTTGATCGACGTGGCCGTTGCCATGGCCGAGGATAATGGCGCGGTTATTGGACTATGGATGCAGGCCGGGAAAGTCAGCAAAGCCACCGACGAACAAGCCCGCGGCTGGCTCGCACGCGACCCTGATTTATGGAGCGTGGTGGTTGCGCCGTGGGTGCTGGTGCAGGAAAGAAAAACGCATTGAACGCGTGGTCGTTATCTGCCGGATGCAAAAATTTCATACGGCGGAAGGCGCTACGCTTTTCCGCCCTACCCAACAGGTTTGATTTTTGAGATACCGCCATCATGTCTGCATTCGATAAAGACGTCGGCCTCGCCGACTTTCAGCAGGAAGTCATCGAGGCTTCTTTCCAGCAACCCGTGGTCGTCGATTTTTGGGCACCCTGGTGCGGGCCGTGCAAAACACTCAAGCCTTTATTGGAGAAACTTGCCGCCGAATACAACGGCAAGTTCATTCTTGCCAAGGTCAATACCGAGGAGCATCCCGACATTGCCACGCACTTTGGCGTGCGCGGCATTCCCGATGTGCGCGCTTTCGTCAACGGCGAAATCGTCAACCAGTTTTCCGGCGTACTGCCCGAAAGCGCCGTGCGCGAATGGCTGGATAAACTTGCGCCCAACCCGGTGGACGAATTGCGCAATCAGGCGCGCAGCCTGCGCGAAGCGGGTGACGAACCTGGCGCGCTGGGCTTGCTGGCGGAAGCGTCAAAAATAGACCCCAACAACGAATGGGTGCGCGTCGATGCCGCCGAAATCATGTTTGCCCAGGGCGAACTCGGCGAAGCCCGCCGCCTGCTCGACAGCATCCGCGACATTGGCGTGCTAAACGATGCGCGGCCCCAACACCTGCGAGCGCAAATCAAGCTATCTGAAATGAACAGCGGCGACGAAAACGAAACCACCCTCGTCGCCGCCGTTGAAGCCGACGCAAACAACCACGAAGCCCGCTTCAAACTCGCCAACCGCATCCTTGCCGCTGGCCGCTACGACGAAGGCATGGCGCACCTGCTGGAAATCGTCCAGCGCGACCGAACTTTTCAGGACGACATCGCCCGCAAAACCTTGCTGGATGTATTTACCTTGCTGAGCGGGCAGGGTGAACTGGTGTCGAAATACCGGCGCTTGTTGGCGAGCGCGTTGAATTGATTTTTCGTCGGTTGGGTTAGACGCAAACCTGCAAAACCCGAAATTCAGGTCAAACAGCTCGCCCTACCTTGCCCGCAAACTGGCTGCGCTGCGCCGCCTGTTTGCCGCTTAGCGCAAAGCCCTGTAGCAAACGGCCTTCGTCCAGGTGCAGGGCGCAAATGCCGTCGTCGCTGCAATCGACTTGCCAGCCGCCGTTGTTGGTGGCGGGCGGTAGTACGGCCAGCGGCAGCGCTGGGGTTTTAACAACCACCGGCATCACCGGGTAGCGCACTTCGGTTTGTTCGCCTGCCAAGGTCGCGGCCAGCGCGCGCGCCTGTTGCATTAGCGGCAGCACGAAGGGCAGCACCTGGCCGTTGACCTCGGCGCAGTCGCCTACGGCATATACATCCGGTGCAGAAGTTTGCAGCAACGCGTCCACCACAATGCCGCGATTCACTTTCAATCCGGCGCTGGCCGCCAACTGCGTGCGCGAGCGCAAGCCAATCGCGGACAACACGAGGTCGGCCTCGACGGTGCTGTCATCGTCCAGGGTAATTTCAACAGCGCCATTTTTTTGCGCAATGCTTTTTGCGGTGCGGCCAAAATGCCAGCGCACGCCTTTTCCGCTCAGCGCATCAGCCAGCGCACGGCCTACGGGTTCGGGGGTCAGTCGTTCCAGCGGCCAGGCACCGAGATGGATGACTTCGACCGGGTAGCCGACTTGCGCGAGATCGTTGGCGAATTCCGCGCCGATCAGCCCGCCGCCCAG
>JAYUCZ010000230.1:0-3233 GCA_043740065.1 Thiobacillaceae bacterium
GGTCTTGCGTGGAGAAAATATTGCACGAAGCCCAGCGCACTTCCGCGCCCAGCGCCGTCAGGGTTTCGATCAGCACCGCCGTCTGGATGGTCATGTGCAACGAGCCGGTTACGCGTGCGCCGCGCAAAGGTTGCGCAGCGGCGTATTCGTCGCGAATGGCCATGAGGCCGGGCATTTCGGTTTCGGCAATGGCGATTTCCTTGCGCCCCCAGCCAGCTAATTTGAGGTCTGCAACAATGAAATCGTTAAAGGGTGTAGCGGGTTTTGAGATGGCGTTCATCACGCCCTCCTTTCTGTTTAAAAAACACGGAAAAGTGAGACGTGAGCGCCGTTGTGGCAAAGCACAGGTTATTTTCTGCGCCCTCTCCGAGCCTGAGCCGCTGGATACTTAAATCACGCGGCTTGCATCGCTCCTCGGAGATAATTCTGGCCAAAGCGAACGCCCCGGCCAGAGATAAAACTTACAACCAGAACAAACGCCGAATTAACGTGCGCCCATCTTGGCTTTGGTCGGCTTTACGCCTTCCAGCATTTTGAACACGCCTTTGGAAGAACCCATGAACAAGCGCTTGAAAGCCTTGGACAGGCAGCGGCGTTCGAGGGTGTTGCGGCGGGTGCGTTTACGTTCGGCCATGATGTTTCCTGATTGGTTAAATTCAAAAGTGGTCGGGCATTATACCAGCAGTTCAAATCCCCCCAACTCAAATCCCCCCAACTCAAATCCCCCAACCCCCCTTTATCAAGGGGGGCTTTTAACTTACCCCCTTGATAAAGGGGGTCGCCCGAAGGGCGGGGGGATTTGGGGTTGGGGGGATTTGGTTTTAAAGCCCGGCAGCCGCGCGCAACGCGGCGGCTTTGTCGGTCGCTTCCCAGGTAAATTCCGGTTCGTCACGGCCAAAATGCCCGTAACTCGCGGTGCGGGTATAAATCGGGCGCAGCAAGTCCAACATCTGCACGATACCTTTGGGGCGCAGGTCGAAGTGTTCCCGGATCAGTTCCGTCAGTTTGTGTTCGCTGACCTTGCCCGTGCCATAGGTTTCCACCATCAGCGAGGTCGGTTGCGCGACACCAATGGCATACGAAACCTGCACCAGACATTTGTCCGCCAAACCGGCGGCGACAATATTTTTTGCCACATAACGAGCGGCATAGGCGGCCGAACGATCGACCTTGGACGGGTCTTTGCCGGAAAACGCGCCGCCGCCGTGCGGGGCTGCGCCGCCGTAGGTATCGACAATGATTTTGCGGCCAGTTAAGCCCGCATCGCCCATCGGCCCGCCGACGACGAATCGGCCGGTCGGGTTAACCAGAAAACGCGTGTCGCCGTTGAGCATTTCTTTCGGCAATACCGGCTTGATAATTTCCTCGATTACCGCCTCGGTGAGCTGGCTGTGGGAAATTTCCGGGTTGTGCTGGGTGGACAACACCACCGTATCAATATGCTGCGGCTTGCCATCCACATAACGCACCGACACTTGCGACTTGGCATCCGGGCGCAGCCAGGGCAGGCGACCATCCTTGCGCAATTCGGACTGTCGTTGCGTTAAACGGTGTGCGAGATAAATCGGCAAGGGCATGTGCTGCGGGGTTTCGTTGCAGGCGTAGCCAAACATCAAACCCTGGTCGCCCGCGCCCTGATCGAGAAACAGACCTTCGCCTTCGTTGATGCCCTGGGCAATGTCCGGCGATTGTTGCCCCAGCGCGATCATCACCGCGCAGGTGTGGTAATCAAAACCGACTTCGGAACTGTCAAAACCGATGCGCTTGATGGTTTCGCGCGCCACCTTGGTGTAATCGACCACCGCGTTGGTGGTGATTTCCCCGGCCACCACGCACAAGCCGGTGGTCAGCAGCGTTTCGCAGGCCACGCGGGAATGTTTGTCCTGGGTTAAAATCGCGTCCAGAATGGCATCCGAAATCTGGTCGGCCATTTTGTCCGGATGGCCTTCGGAAACCGACTCGGAAGTGAAAATATATTCTTGCATGATGACTCCAAAACTCCCCGTTAAGAAAGGCGCGACTGGCTCAGGGGAATCTTGGAGCGTCGACGCTTTAGCTGTATTTGTATCCCGCCCGCAAGTTGTCTGCATTAACACGGCGGCAAACTGCATTTTGCAACCCTTCGGACTAAGCCGTCAACCCACATGAGAGTGCTGTTATTACGCCTGTTGGCTTTTTTGCCTCTGCCCATACTGCATGGACTGGGCGTTGCGCTGGGCTGGGCCATCTGGCTAGCCCCGGGACGACATCAGCAACGCCTGAAAAACAATCTGGCGCAAAGCGGACTATTGCCCTCCCACCCCGGATTGTTGCGGCAAGTTATCCGCGAAACCGGCAAAAGCCTGATGGAGCTTTCGGCCATCTGGCTGCGCCCGCATCAACAGGTCGTGCGTCTAGTGCGCGACACACCCGGACTGGCCGATTTCGATGCCGCCATGCAAAACGGCAAAGGCGTGGTGGTGGTCGCGCCGCACATCGGCTGCTGGGAAATCATCAACCAGTACATTGCTGCCCGCCAGCCGTTTACCGCCATGTACAAACCCGCACGCCAACAGTTTGTGGACGACTTGATGCGGCATGGCCGCGAACGCGGGCAGGCCAAACTCGTGCCCACAGACTTGTCCGGCGTCAAAGCCCTGCTCGGTGCGTTAAGGCGCGGCGAAGCCATCGGCGTGCTGCCCGACCAGGTCGCCAGCCAGGGCGACGGCGTATGGGCACCGTTCTTTGGCCGCTGGGCGTTCACCCCAACCATGACGGTGCGGCTGATTCAATCCACTGGCGCGATGCCCTTTATGGTGTATGCCGAGCGCCTGTCGTGGGGGCGCGGCTACCGGATTCACTTTGAAGCATTGGCCGCGCCCTTGCCCAAAGACCGCTCTGATGCCGCCGCCGCGCTCAACCGCGAAGTCGAACAAGTGGTGCGCAAGTTACCCGCGCAATATATGTGGGGATATGCGCGATACAAACAGCCCGGCGGTGTAGATGCGCCGCCCGAAAAAGAACCCGCATCGCCTGTATGAGCAACCTGCTCGCCCGTTTTGGATTCTTTTTTCTGTGGCTGTTTCACTGGCTACCGCTGGGTATTCAAGCTGCCATTGGTAATGGCATTGGCTGGCTGGGGTGGCTATTTGCCCAACGCCGCACGCATATCGCCCAGCGCAATCTGCAACGCTGCTTTCCGGAAAAGTCCCCGGCGGAAATTCGCTATCTGGTGCGCCGCAACATCCAGGCTT
>JAYUCZ010000231.1:0-3219 GCA_043740065.1 Thiobacillaceae bacterium
AGAAAGTAGCGGTACATAAGTCACTATTATCAGCCAGATCAGCAGGATCGCAAGAAACGGCAGGGTCGCCCAGAAAACCTTGAGGATAGGCACCTTGAATTTCTGCGAAGCCAGAAACAGATTGATGCCCACGGGCGGATGCAAGTAACCTATTTCGAGATTGGCGAGGATGAGTATGCCCAGATGGATCGGGTCTACACCGAAGCGCTGTGCCAGAGGCAACAGCAAGGGAATGATGACGACGATGGCGGAAAAGATATCCATCATCGTGCCCACCGCCAGCAAAAAAACATTAAGCAATAACAGAAACTGAATCTGGCTGTGAATATGCTGGTCAAGTAAATCCAGCAATTTCATCGGAAGCTGCGCATCAATCAGTAGATTGGTCAGCCCCATCGCGACGCAAAGAATAATCAGAATGCTGCCGACCAGTGCTGCTGTTTCGCGGATGACTTCTATCAGGTGGCGGCGCGTATGCAGTTTGCGATGAATCACGACTTCGAGCAGCACGGCATAAGCGGCAGTAATGGTCGCGGCTTCGGAAATGGTGAGCCAGCCTAACAGCAGGCCACCGATGATGCCAACCGGGAGTAACACATCCCAAATGCCTTCACGCAGGGCGTGTCTGATTTGTTCGCGGGTGTAGATGGTGCGCTGGGAATGGGTGGCACGACCAACACGCATACTGTAAAGCGATAGCATGGCGACTAATAGTAACGTGGGCAGTAGCCCGGCAAGATACAGGTGTTCGATGCTGACTTGTGCGACCACACCGTAAAGCAGAATCACCAGACTAGGCGGCAGCAGCAGGCCAACAGAACCCGATGCGGTGACCAGACCCAACGAGAATTTGGCCGGGTAAGATTCGCGCAACAGCATTTCGTGCAACAGCCCTCCCAGCGCCAGGATGGTGACACCGGATGCGCCCGAGAACGCGGTAAATACCGCGCACGACGTGAGTGTGACGACAGCCAGCCCACCGGGCATACGCCCGACCAAGGCAGTGAAAACCTGCACCATCCTGCGCGGCGCACCGCCGTGCGAGAGCACCACGGCCGCAAATGTGAACAGCGGAATCGCCAACAGCGTAGGCGATGAACCGAGGCGCACCATTTCAATAATTAGCACGGCAGTATCCGTGTTGTTGCTGACCGCCAATGCGAGGCTGCCGGCGGCCAGCACCACAAACAGTGGCACGCCGAGCAGCGCGAGCAGGATCAATACCGCAATGATGAGTTCGGTCATGATGCCGACTGCGGCCCCGCACCGGCTCGAACCAGAAAATCAAGTGCCAGCGCAGCAAATCCAACAGGAAAAATTAGCAACAATGCCGTGCTGACCTGATCGGCAGGCGCGGTAACTTGCCATTCGCCCCACCAGAAATGGGCTGCGGCCAACGCCAATGCGGCGCAAATGGCACTGGAAAACAGATGTAGCGGGAGGAGCAGGGCGCGTTGCCAGGCATCAGGCAATAACTGGTTCAATGCATCTATCTTGATATGCCGTTGCGTGTGGACCGCGATGGATGCGCCCGCAAAAACCACCCACATCACCAGCCTGCGAATCACATCATCGGCGTCAGGAAAACCGGTATGAAAAAAATTGCGCGCCAGAATCTGTCCCAACGACAGCGTCAGTATCAGCGCCAGGCTGAGCGCGGCGATCACCAGCCAGCCCCGAATCAGCCAGCGCTCCAGCGTCTGACAGTAAACGCGTAGCCAGCTCAATGGGTTTGGCAACTCATGGTTTTTTACTGCGATACAACGTGATGGCACGATACACGCGTGTGACCATGTCGGCTGGCAGATAGCCTGATTTGATCAATTCAGCCGCAGCACGATCACGCTGTTCGTACAGCTCTTTTTCGCTGACATCTTTCCATGCGAGGGTGGTTTGGATGCCGTTCTTGCGCAGTACCGCCAGGCTTTTTTCGTTATCGCGGCGCGTTTCGGTTATCAGTCGAATGCTCGCCTGTTCCCCGGTCTTGTGCAGCAAGGCTTGTAAATCCGGGGGGAGTTTTGAGAAAAACGAGCGCGCTACCAGCAAGCCGCCAATGCCATCAGACAAGGGCAGTTCCGATATATAGGGCGTCTTGGTAAACCACTGGAACGCAATGGCACCCAGCGGCGGGGCAATAGTGGTGTCAATCAGGCCGGTGGAAAGGCTGGTGTACACATCGGTTAAAGGCAACGGTACTGGCGAGATGCCGCTGGCATTAAAAAACGCGATGCCCATCGGGTCGCCGTCCCACAACCAGATGCGCGCTTTTTTCAGGTCGTCCAGCGTGCGCAGTGGTTTCTTTGAAAAGAAATGCAGGAAACCGACTTCCATCCAGCCCAGCAATTCATAATTGTTCTGGCGGAAACCGGCTTCAATTTCAGGCATGAACTGCGCGCGCACAGCGTCGATTTCCTGCGTGTTGCGGAACAGGAAAGGCATCTCGAAAATGCGCGCGGGCGAATAAATCGAGCCGATACCGTGACCGGTAAAAGCCGCACCCTGCAGCTGACCAAAGCGGATTTTACGCAGCACATCGGGCTCGTCTCCCATGACGCCGCCTGGATAGAGCTTGAAACGCAGGCGCCCCTGGCTTTCCCTGTCGACCTGATTGGCCCAGTCGGTGATGATATTCATCCAGGTGGAACCCTGCGGCGCAAGCGTGGCAAACTTGAGTACATAAGCGTCCTGCGCATGGGCAGACACTGCCAGGCCGAGCCAGAACAAGGCGCAAACAATAAGTCTGTTCAAAACAGGTTTTCCTCTATGGCGAGTAAGCGGCGTGCCTTGGCACGCGCAATGGTGTTGGCCAGGGCCATGTCCGGTGGTGAATCAGGCGCTGCTAGCACCGCACTCAGCACCTGATGAAAAGCCGCGCGATCCGCCATCTGCTGGTACAGATACTGGGCGCGAAACACCTCAGTCAGCAGCCATTGGCCATGCGAATAATCGGCAGCCTGGTCGAAATACTGCGCCGACCGGGCAAAGTCACCCCCCAGCATTGGCGATCGGCTGCCGTAATATACCCCGAAAAAAAGTGCCGGGCCGCCAAAGTAATAGCCCGGATCGAGTTCAAGTACGCGCTGCATCAGGCTTGCCGCCTTGGGCAGGTCAGCGATGCGCGCGGGATCATTGCGGCTCAGGTCGATCCACTTGGCCCAGTTGGACGCTGCCCAGAACAGCGCCGGTACGGCCTTTCGATCCAGCCCGGCAATGGTTTGA
>JAYUCZ010000232.1:0-3215 GCA_043740065.1 Thiobacillaceae bacterium
GTTCGATTTTGGCCAGATCGGCATATTCGGTGCAGGCATCGTCGATCAACATGGCACGACGGGTGGCACAGCGCACCAGCCACAGGCGGGCGGTATCGGCCACGCGGCCAGCGCCACCGGTGGCGGAAACCGCTTGCTGGAAATAGCGCTCAGCCAACGTGTTCTCGCCCAGCAAGGCATGCTTCTTGTAGCGATCGATGAGGTCTGCCGAATCGGTTTTCCAATCGGGAGGCGGCGGGCCGCCGCTGCCGCAGGCGGTGAGCAGGACTAAACTGGCGATTGCAATCAGGGTTTTCATGGCAGCTTCACCTCGGGATCGCGCGCAAACGGCCATTTCTTATTGATCTCGTTGACCAGCGCATTGGCTTTGCGCACGGCATCGTCGATTTCCGCGCGCAGCTTGGCAATGTCCTGCGTGCCTTCCTTGACGTCGGCAGAAATCGCCACCGCGTTGGTCATCAGGGCATCGGCTTTTTTCAGACTGGATTGCGCATCCACCAGCATGAGCTTCACCTGGGCCATGGCCTCGCGTGTTTGCACGGCCACGCCATCCGTTGCAAACAACCATTTGTCCGCCTTGGTTGCCATGCCGTCCATCTTCAGGGCCAGGCCGTCGAGTTTGGTAATGAGCGCACGGGTTTTATCAAGTGAGTCGGTGACGCCACGGGCTTTATCCGGGCTACCCAAAATGGCCTCAAGCATGCCGTATTCACCCGTCATGCGACCGGTCAGGGTGTTCAGGTTGGCCAGCGTGCCATTGACTTCGCCATCCTTGCGGGTGAGGTGTTCAACGTTGGCGAGTATCGCCTTGACCCGCTCGACGAGGATCGGGATTTCCTTGGTGACGTCGGATGTGAGCAACAGCATCGTGGAATTTTCAGGCAGTGCAGGGGCATCAAGATTGGGGGAGTCGATGCGAATTTTGGCGCCGCCGACAATGGGTTTGTCCAGCGTGAAGGTGCTGTTTTCCTTCAGCCATTTCGCATTGCGCGCCAGCAATTCGGCGTGAATGACGATGCCGCCGTTATCGTTGAGGCCCAGCGTGGATACGCGGCCGATTTCAATGCCGGAGAAAACCAGCGGTACGCCCGGTGCGACACCGTCGGCAGTAGAAGCTGCAAGCTGAAGACGGTAGGTATCCTCGAAAAATCCGCGCGCATGCAGGATGTACAGTACGAATAGCGCCCCAAGCAGCAGGGTGGCAGCAGCGAACAAGCCAACTTTGAAATGCAGTGTTTTCATTCTTGATCGGGTGCCTGGCTGTATAAAATTTGATTCCAGCTGAAGTCGTAAATTTCCCAGGTGCCGGTTGACTGTGTTTGTTCAGCCAACTGCCGGATAAAGTCCGGATAGGGCACATCGTAAAGCATGGCGCCGGGGCGGTCGATAACGAGTCGGCTTCGGCCCAGAATGAGTGCCCGTGCCAATTGTGTTACAAAACGTTGCGCAGGGGTCATGTCGGGATCACGTAATGGTGCAATCCCGGCGTAGCCAAGTTGATCCAGCATGGCCTGTGCCTGTTGTGTTGATTCGGCCGCGTTGAAATGGCGCTGATACAGCGGGATCAGGGCAATGTTGTCGAGCGCCGTTAAATTCGCCCGCAACGGCAGGTCGAGCGCAACGCGCGCCACGTCATCGGGCAGGGCGACGACGGCCGCCATCAGCGCGGCACGGTCGGCAAACGGGGTCAGATGTATTTGAGCGCTAATGACACCACCTCTATCGCCACAATGGCAAAAAATACACGCATCATCCCGCGCAGGACGGAGACCGGGACCATGAAGAGTTTTTTCGGTGTTTCGAGTCCGGCTGTGATCGGGATCAGGGTGACCGCCAGGCCGAATAGGGCGCATTTTGCAATGAGTCCAACCAGAATTGTCAGATTGAAAACTTTTGCAAGGATTTGGGTAAAGGCATCAAACCCTGCCATGCTGAGACCATAAATCGACAGATAGGACAGCAGCAGGGCAAGCAGCCCGGCCAGCCCGGCCAGCGTGATGACTGAAACCACGCCACCGATCAGGCGCGGCAGGAACTCGAACTGCATGGGCGGAACCTTGCAATGCGCCAGGGCGTCCAATTCATTATTGACCTTCATCAGTGCGACTTCGGTATTGATGGCGCTGCCGGACCGCAAGGCAATGAATAGCGCGGTCAGGAAGGGCAACAGTTCCAGTACCAGCACGCGGATCGTCATTTCGCTGGCGAACGCGGTCAGACCGAAATCGCGTGCTGTAGTCAAAATGATGGTGATGATGAGCCACGAAATGACCAGTGCGTAGCCCAGAAAAACAGGCAGAATTTGTACTGCGGTGAAATACACCTGCTTGATCACGACATCATAGGTGGCGCGGTTCCAGGTGGCGCGATCCAGCAACAGCAGAATCGACCTGAACAGGAAGGCAAAGATGTCGTAGCCGACGGTAAACCAGCCGGTGACTTTGGCACCGAGCGATTCGATGGATGCAACAAGAAAATTCATCGCGGCATATTAACGCTATAAAAGGGCCTTGCGTTATTACGGACGCAGGCCATACAGTCCTGCAATCAGATGGAGAAGACAGACGATGAAAAAATTCTTGATTCCAGTCAGCGCATTTTTGCTATGCGTTTCAGCTGTGTCGGCCTGGGCATCGCCCGGCACGGTGCTGCGCAACGATCGGCTATTCAGCCAGCCTACTTCGGGTTCCAAGGTTGAGGCCAACGTTGCCAAAGGCACCAGCGTCAATATTCTCAGCAAACAGGGCGGCTGGTTGCGCGTCACTGCAGGCCGCAGCACCGGCTGGATTCGGCTGTTGTCGGTTCGTGCAGGCGCAGGCGGGACGGGCGGCACAGGCGCCGGGGATGTATTCGGCGCCGCCACCACGCGTTCCGACCCCAGCCGCGTCGTCGCGGTAGCCGGTTTACGTGGTTTGAATGACGAAGACCTGAAACAGGCCAAGTTCAATGCGGACGAACTGGCACGGCTGGAGGCCGGGGCGGTGACGACATCGCAGGCCCAAAGCTTTGCCAAACAGTCCGGTCTGGCGTCGGTCAATGTGCCGGGCCTGCCCGAACCCCGGCCCGCCCAGTCCTCATCTCCGTGGGAGAGCAACTGATGAAAACCAAATTGATGGTATTGGCCATTTCGCTCGCGTCTTTCAGCGGCGTGGCAATGGGGTTTGATTTTGGCAAATTGCTGGAAGACCGCCTGAATCAGGAACTGAACAAGGACA
>JAYUCZ010000233.1:0-3215 GCA_043740065.1 Thiobacillaceae bacterium
AGCTGGCCGATGATCTCGGCCGCCGTCAGATTGCGGTTGAATCCTTGCCGTCCGGTCGAGCAGAACGTGCACTCCAGCGCGCAACCCACCTGGGATGACACGCACAACGTGCCACGGTCTTCTTCCGGAATGAATACGGTTTCGATTCCATTCGCCACGCCGACATCGAACAGCCACTTGCGGGTGCCGTCGGTTGAGGTGTGTGCAAAATTGATCGCTGAAGGCGCCACTACCGCATGTTGCTGCAACTTCTCGCGCAGGCTTTTGGCGATATCGGTCATCTGCGCAAAATCCGCCACGCCGGCCTGATGCATCCAGTGGAACACCTGACGGGCGCGAAACGGCTTCTCGCCCAGTTCGGTGAACCAGGCGGTCAGTCCGTCGAGATCGAAATCGAGCAGATTCTGCGGCATACGCGTGACTTTAGCGGCCTGCGTAGACTTCGCTTGCCGGGAAAAAGAAAGCAATCTCGACAGCTGCAGTTTCCGGCGCATCCGAGCCGTGTACGGCATTGGCGTCAATGCTCTCGGCGAAGTCAGCGCGAATGGTGCCGGCTTCGGCCTTCTTCGGGTCGGTTGCGCCCATCAGTGCGCGGTTCTTGGCAATGGCATCTTCGCCTTCCAGCACTTGCACCACCACCGGCCCCGAAATCATGAACTCAACCAGGTCCTTGAAAAAAGGACGCTCACGATGCACACCGTAAAAGCCTTCGGCTTCCTGACGCGACAGGTGCTTCATTTTGGATGCGATCACTTTGAGGCCATTGCTCTCGAAGCGGCTGACGATTTTACCGATGACATTTTTGGCGACGGCATCGGGTTTGATAATGGAAAAAGTGCGCTGAACTGCCATGTTTATGCTCCAGAGGGGGACAGGTAAGAAAAAACGATAAAAACCATGAAAATCAGCCCGCTAGAGTACCACGACCCACCCCGGCTTGTCTCCCGGCCGATCCGGCCCACGCGTAGGCTTAGCAGGAAGCAAAACTCCAATATAATTCTGCCTAACCCGGGTCCGAAAGCTGCGTCGCACTGGGCCTTTACAGCATGCGCCAAGCAGTCGGCAACCTATTGGAGCGTCCGTACCCTGTCCCGATCCAGTGCCCCCCTTCTTTACCTGACCGCAGCTTGGGCCACGTTGACGCTGGCAATCGGCCAACCCGCCTCGGCAAATGAAGCCGCATGGCAGGCGCTCAAAAGCGGCGGGCAGGTGGTATTGCTGCGCCACACCACCCCGGAACAGGGGCAAGGCAAAGGCAATTCCCTGCTGCGCGACGCGACCTGCGCCAAGGAACGCAATCTTTCCCAGCAGGGAAAACAGGAAGCCGAACGAATCGGCAAGAATTTCGAGTCACATTCCATCGCGGTTGGCGAGGTCTTGTCGAGCCCCTATTGCCGCACCCAGGACACGGCCAGGTACGCCTTCGGTCACGTCACGCCGACCGGGTTCCTGTCCTTATCCGAGGTGCTGACGCCTGCCGAGGCCGCGCGCATTACTGCAGAAGCGATGAAACGGATAGGCGAATACAGCGGGGCGGCAAATCTGGTCATGGTGACGCACGAACCCAATATTGCCGCCATCTCCTTTGAACAGGTCGAACAAGGAGCGTTTTTGGTGCTAAAACCCAGAGGCGGTAGCGAATTTGATGTGCTTGGGAAAATCAGGCTCGAAGACCTGACTGACTGACCCGCTCACCATTCCCGAGTGCCTTACACACATGACCAAGGTTTAGGGAAATCCGCCAGTCACACGCACGTTGGCGTGATACCTGCCTCACCGGGTTCAGCCCCGAAATCCGCATCGAAACCCAGCCCCGCTGCCCAGACGAGGCGACCATCGCACATTAACAGCGGCAGTCGATCACGCTCCCAGGGTGGAATCGCCGACTCCTGCAACAGGTTTTTAAGGGTGCGATGGGGACCGCCCGGAGTCAGCCGCATCCGCTCGCGCCCTTCCCTCAGGCGCAATTCGGTTCGGCCGGCATCCAGCAAAGCGTGTTTCAACCCCGACCCCACGGTGGGTGTGAACACCACCCGCAGCCCAACCGCCTCCATCTCGATATAAGGCTCACCCCGCCACAGCTTCGGCGCCTGGACCGGCAGCGCCCGAGCCGGAACCAGATAGGCGCCGCCTCGAAAGCGATGCAGGTCGGCACCACTCAGGTTGACGCACAGTCGCGCAGCCGGGTGGGCATCGAGCAACTGGTGAAGCGCCTCATTCAGCCGCCGTGCATTAGGCATGGGCCATCCCTGCTGCCCGATAAAGTATCGCAACAGGTTACGCGCACGCGGGATCGATAAATCAGCCAGCAACTGGCAATCGAGACGCGCGCCATCGATGGCTGCATGCGCATCGAGCCGCGCCAGATCGTCCAGCAATTCAGCTGCATCGGCCTGCAGTGCTGCCGCGCGGGCAAGCGTGTTGGAAACGCCAGGAAAATGCGCGTCGAGCAAGGGCATAACCTGCTGACGCAAGGCATTGCGCCGATAGCGGGTGTCCAGATTGCTCTCGTCCTCAACCCAGTCGAGTGCATGCGTCTGCGCATAACGCCACAACTCGGCACGTGTGAGCGGTAACAGCGGCCGCAGCTGTGCCGCCTGCCAGTCTGGCAAGTGCTGCAATTCGGCCATTGCCGACAGGCCTTTCGGTCCTGCGCCGCGCAGCAGTTGCAGCATCAGGGTTTCGGCCTGATCGTTCTTGTGATGTGCGGTAAGCAGAAAGTTCGTGTCCAGCGCCGCAAATATTTGGCGCCGCTCGCGCCGCGCTGCCGCCTCGATACCAGCCGGATCCGACTCGGCAATGCGAATGCGGTGAACAGTCAATTCAACTGACAACGCGGCACAGGTTTGCACGCAGAACTGTTCCCAGTCATCGGCACGAGACGACAGACCATGATGAACATGCACGGCGTGCAAGTCGAACGGATGGTGACGCAATGCATTCAGCGCATGGAGCAGGACAACTGAATCAAGCCCGCCTGATAGCGCCAGCGTCAAGCGCGCATGCGGCGGCACGTGACGCGCCAGAGAAGCCGCCACTCCGCTCACGATAGCCTTATTTGGCAGGAGTTTCCTTGAAGCTGCCATACGCCCGCAGGCGCTGGTAACGCGCAGCCAACAAGGCCTCAGTGGGCTTTTTGCGCAATTCGGCAAGGGTGTCGGTCAGCGCGCGGCGCATGAACTGGAACATGGCGTCCCAGTCGCGCTGCGCGCCAC
>JAYUCZ010000234.1:0-17191 GCA_043740065.1 Thiobacillaceae bacterium
TGAACCAGCCAGTCACGCTCAACCTTGGCCGCGTGGCGGGCAATACTTCGTGCGCAAAGCGCTGGCTCAAGAAACACACCAGCGTGCCGCCTTCCGGCAATATTTCGACGGTGTTTCCATCCTCAAGATCAATGCGCAACTGTCCGCCGTGTTCGGCTTGCCAGTCTGCATTTAGATAGCAAATGGCGCTGAGGGTGCGGCGGCTGTCGCGCTGGAAGGTGTCGAGGTGTTTTTGGTAACCCGCGCCAACGGGATAGCGGGCGAAGTGGCATTCCAGTTCAAACAGACCCAGTTGCAGTTCGCGGTTGGCGGCTAGGCGCAAGCTTTCCATCCGGGCAAGAAATTCGGCTTGGGGCGGGCTGGCTCCGGAAGATTGAGTTTGAGCTTCATCCAACCAGTGGACGCTGTCGCCGCGCAGGGTGGGGCGGACTTGTTTTTGTTCGCCTTGTCCGGTGGCGGCGGGATTGAACTTGCCAGACTGGTGCAGGGCTTCGGCTTCCCCGGCAAGTTGTTGAACCTGAGCGGCAGGCAAGAAACCAGGCAACACGCACCAGCCTTTTTCCGCAAGCTGGTCAATGATGGTTTGAATCACTGGCGCGGGTCTTCGGCCTTCTGGTCGCGGTGCAGCAATTCTTCCACGGCCTGACGGGCGGGTACGTGTTCGTAGAGCACGCGGTGTACGGCACGGGTGATGGGCATGTCCACGCCATGTTGCGCGGCCAGGCGCAGCACTTCGGGTGCGGTGGTCACGCCTTCGGCGACGTGGCCGAGATTGGCGAGAATGTGGTCGAGGGTTTCGCCTTTGGCTAGCCGCAGTCCGACCTGGCGGTTGCGTGACAAATCGCCGGTGCTGGTGAGGATGAGATCGCCCACGCCGGTCAATCCCATAAAAGTTTCCAGATGACCGCCCAGTGCCAATCCCAGGCGCGTCAGCTCCGCAACGCTGCGGGTAATGAGGGCGGCGCGGGCATTGTGGCCGAAACCCAGGCCGTCGGAAATGCCGGCGGCAATGGCGATGACGTTCTTGATGGCACCGCCAAGCTCCACACCCAGCACGTCGCTGGAGGTGTAAATGCGCAGCGAGCCACCATGCAGCGTCTGGGCAATCTCGCCGGTAATCTGCACGTGCCGGGATGCCAGCGTGAGGGCGGTGGGCAGACCTTTGGCGACTTCGATGGCGAAGCTGGGGCCAGACAGCACGCCGCTGGGGATGCCAGGCAGGGTTTCGCTGACCACTTGGTGCAGCAGCTTGCCGCTGCCGTGCTCGAAACCTTTGCTGACCCAGATGAGTGGGGTCTGGCAGTTTGTTGCGGCTAGCCGCGATAACAGATTGCGCATGGCGCTGCTGGGCACGGCAGCAATGATGAGATTGGCGTGTTGCAGCGCCGCATCGAAGTCATGCGTAATTTGCAGTGCGGGGGCAAAGGCGATGCCCGGCAAGTAAAGCGTGTTTTGCCGCTGTGTGCGCATATCGTGGGCATGCTTTTCGCTGCGCGTCCACAGGATAACGGGATGGCGTGATGAAAAATGCGCGGCAAGTGCTGACCCCCAGGCACCCGCACCCAGCACGGCGATGTTGAGTTTGTTTACAGACCCCATACGTCGCGGATTCTTGCGTAGCCTTCCTGGCCGCCAGCGTGACGCACCTTGACCCAGCCGCCTTCAACCGGAGCAATCGGTTCCAGTGTTACGCCGCGCTGTACGCGGAAGCGGGTCGGGGCATTGTCGAGCGGCTTTTCCCGCACATGGGCAAGCGGTGTGTTGATGAGCAAAGTGCGCTTGGCGCTGAAGGCAGATTCTTCAATCCAGGCCAGTGCGCCGGTTTCGTCGCGTACCTTGACCCAGCCAGTGGTCGTGATGAGCTTTTCCAGCGGATAGCCTGCGCTAATCACCGCCAGTTTGCCTGCGCTGGTTGCCGGGGTGTCATACATGATGCTGGCACGTGCGCTTGAGCCGAAATCCAGTGCAGTGGCCGTGGTGCTGAATGCAAGCCCGGTGCTGAGGCATATTGCGCCAACGGTGCCGGGCCATTTAGCACCGGGCCATTTAGCGCCGGGATATTTTGCAGCATTGATGCGCAAGCGTATCAATGCGTGGCTTCGCCTGCCTGTGCGGCCTGCTGTTGCTGGCGGATGTACTCGGCTTCGAAGTTAAACGGTGCCAGTTGTACGGGCGGGAATCCGGCACGCAGCACGGCATCGCAAATGGTTTCGCGGGCGTATGGGAAAACAATATTGGGGCAGCCGATGCCCAGCGCCATGGAAAGCTGCTCTTGCGGCAGGCCGCTGATGCGGAACAGTCCGGCTTGATGGCATTCGACCATGAACACGTTTTTGTCGCCGATTTTCGCGGTGACGACGATCTGGATGACGTTCTCATACACACCGTCGGCAACGGCATTGCTGGAGGTGTTCAGTTGCACATCCACTTCCGGCAGGTCGCGCTCCAGAAAAATGGCCGGTGCGTTGGGCACTTCTACGGACAAATCCTTGACGTAGATTTTTTCGATGGAAAAGCCCATTTGCGGGGCGGATGCTTGTTCTTCAGCCATGGTGGAACTCCCTGAGAGGTAAATGATGAATGGCCGCTATTTTATTCCATTTCCAGATTGAAAGTCTCTTTGTCGGCTCACCCGCAAGGGGTAGGCCGTGGTTGTAAAGACGCTGAAGCGTCAACAACCACGCTCTCGCCTTGCCGTGCAGGAGCACTGTCTGCGGCTCGCCTTCGCGATCTTTTCAATCTGGAAACGGAATTACCTGTGTAGGCGGCAATCTGTGCTGTATCAACTGTTTTGTGCCAGCCAGCGCTTTAGCCCGGCTGCATCCAGTGCGCCGGACATACGCGCCAGCTCTTTGCCATCCCTGAAAATCGCCAGCGTGGGAATGCTGCGGATGTTGTGCTGTGCGGCCAGCTGTTGCTCGGCCTCGGTATCCACTTTGGCAAAACGGAAGCGGGTATTCAGCTCCTCTGCGACCTGGCTGTAAACCGGCGCAAACATTTTGCACGGGCCGCACCAAGGTGCCCAAAAATCCACCACCACGGGCAAGCCGGAGCGGGAGACAAATTTGTCAAAAGTCGGGTTGCGTAAATCAACTGGGTGGCCGGGCAATAACGCTGATGCGCATTTGCCGCACTTGGGTTGTTCGCCCAGACGGTCTTCGGGTACGCGGTTAATCGCGTTGCAATTTGGGCAGGCAAGTTCCATGGGCGGATGTAACCTTGAAATTCAAGCGCCGTTCAGTAGCGGCATCAAGCCGCCCGTCTTGTCCAGCGCGGAAAGATCGTCAAAGCCGCCGACATGGGTGTCGCCGACGTAAATCTGCGGCACGGTGCGACGGTTGGTTTTAGCCATCATCTCCTCACGCAGGTGCGGTTCGCTGTCGATGCGGATTTTTTCGATGCTGTCCACGCCCCTGGATTTAAGCAGGCGCTCCGCCGCCACGCAGTAGGGGCAAACTGCGGTGCAGTACATGGTGACGTTATTCATGGGGTTTATTTCCGGCTGATGGGCAGGTTGGCTCGTTCCCAAGCGGTAATGCCGCCTGCGAGGTTATGCACATTTTCGAATCCGGATTTCTTGAGCATGGCGCAGGCGCGAGCCGAGCGCTGGCCGGAACGGCAGTTGATGACGATAGCCTTGCCCTTGAATTTTTCCAGTTCGGCAACCCGGCCGACAAGCTTGCCAAGCGGAATGTGTTTGGCATTGGGGAGATGCCCGATAGCCCATTCGCTATCTTCGCGCACGTCCAGCACCAGGGCATCGTTGTTGATGAGGCGGGTGGCTTCCAGGGTGTTGATCTGATTGATGCCGCTGATGCGGTTGCCAAAAATAGACCATAACAGCATGGTGCCGCTGGCGGCTGCGGCAATCACCAGCAGCAGGTTGTTTTGTACGAATTCCATTTTCAGCTCGTCAGAAATAAAACAGTGGCGTATTTTAGCAGCCCCGGGGGGCTGGTTTGAAGTGATTACAGAAGTGATTACAGGCCGCAACCTTCATTTAACCCCGGCTTTTTTCAGTATGGTGTGCATGGGGCAAAAACGGGTAAGGCCGGACTGGAACAGATTGAAGCCAACAAACGCGGCAAACCACAGCCATGAGATATGGCTCATATCCACCGTGCCCGAAAAGTGCGCCAGCGCCAGCGACAGCATGATAAAAAATCCGGCGACGATGAGGACGATGCGTTCAACATTCATTTGAAACTCCTTCAAGAAAAAATCAGGCGAACTTTTTATGGTTCGCCGCGTAATACAACACGGGAATCACCACCAAGGTCAACAAGGTGGAGACAAATATGCCGAATATCAAGGACACGGCCAGACCCGAGAAAATCGGGTCGTCGAGGATGAAAAACGCGCCCATCATGGCCGCTGCGCCGGTCAGCACAATCGGCTTGGCGCGGGTTGCGCCGGCCATGATGACGGCTTCCTGAAATACCATGCCCTCGGCCACCTGCTGGTTGATAAAATCCACCAGCAAAATAGAGTTGCGCACGATGATGCCCGCCAGCGCGATCATGCCTATCATCGAGGTGGCGGTGAACTGCGTGCCCATCAGCGCGTGACCGGGCATCACGCCAATGATGGTGAGCGGGATCGGCGCCATGATGATGAGCGGCGTGACGTAAGAGCCGAATTGCGCCACCACCAGCAAATAAATCAGCACCAGACCGACGGCGTAGGCAATGCCCATGTCACGGAAGGTTTCGTAAGTGACTTTCCATTCGCCATCCCACTTGAGCGAGAACCCGGCATACGGGTCGCCGGGTTGGGTGATGAAGTATTCGGACAGCGTGCCGCCTTCTTTCAGCGGTCGGTCAGTCAGTTCGCCGCGCATGCCAAATAGCCCATACAACGGCGAATCCAGCTTGCCGCCCATGTCGCCCACCACAAACACCACCGGCAGCAAGTCTTTGTGATAAATGGTTTTCTCGCGAGCGGACGGCACGACTTCCACCAGTTCGGAGAGTGGAATCAGATTGCCGTTGTTGCCGCGCACGGTCAGCTTGAGCAGTTCGTCCATACTGTTCTGGCGCTCGGGCGCGAGCGTCACCCGCACCGGGATTTCGTACTTGGAGATGCCGCCATGAATCGGCGTGACGTCTTCGCCGGACAGCCCCATGCGCATGGTCGCAACAATGTCTTTTTGCGCCACACCTGCGACCGCCGCCTTGTTTTGCAGGACGCGCAGCACCAAGCGTTGGGCATCGTCTTCCACGGTGTCGTCAATCGCCACAATGTCTGCGCTGTTCTCGAACACCTTGCGCACTTCTTTGGCGACCTTGATTTGCGCGTCGTAATCGGGGCCGTAGATTTCCGCGACGATGGGTGACATGACCGGCGGGCCAGGCGGCACTTCTACGACTTTGACATCTGCGCCGTGTTTTTTTGCGACGGCTTCGATGGCCGGACGTACCGCCTGGGCGATGTCGTGGCTCTTGCGTTTGCGGTCGTGCTTATCGACCAGGTTGACCTGGATGTCGCCCACTTCTGCACCGCTGCGCAGGTAATACTGGCGCACCAGGCCGTTGAAGTTGATGGGCGAGGCGGTACCCGCATAGGCTTGGTAGTCGGCTATTTCTTCCACCGTGTCCAGCACCGTGCCGATTTCATGCAGCACCTGCGCAGTTTTTTCCAGCGGCGTGCCCACCGGCATGTCCACCACCACCTGAAATTCCGACTTGTTGTCGAACGGCAGCATTTTAAGTATCACCAGCTTGACGGCAGCCAGCGAAACCGACAGCACGATGGCGACAGCGATCCACTTCCACAATTTTTTGCGCAAGGGCTTGCCGTTCTCGCCACCCAGAAACGGCGTGAGGTATTTGCGGAACAGCGCGTCCAGTTTGCTGTTGTCTTGCGCGTGGTGGCCGACATTTTTAAGCAGCTTGAACGCCATCCACGGCGTGACCACAAACGCAATCGCCAGCGAAATCAACATGCCGATGCTGGCGTTGATAGGGATCGGGCTCATGTACGGCCCCATCAGTCCGGTCACGAAAGCCATCGGCAACAGCGCGGCAATCACGGTAAAGGTGGCGAGTATGGTCGGCCCGCCGACCTCATCCACGGCACGCGGAATAATCGCTCCCAGCCCGTCATGATCCAGTGCCATGCGCCGGTGGATGTTCTCCACCACCACAATCGCGTCATCGACCAAAATGCCGATGGAAAAAATCAGCGCAAACAGCGACACGCGGTTAAGCGTAAAGCCCCACGCCCACGAAGCAAACAGCGTAGCGGCCAGCGTCAGCAACACCGCCGCACCGACGATGACAGCTTCGCGCCGGCCCAGCGCCCATAGCACCAGCAGCACCACCGAGGCGGTGGCAAAAAACAGTTTCTGGATGAGCTTCTTGGCCTTGTCGTCCGCGGTCGCGCCGTAGTTGCGGGTCACGCTGACTTCAATGCCTTCGGGGATGACTGCGCCTTTCAGCGCGTTCATGCGCTCGATGACCTGATTGGCGACTTCTACCGCGTTTTCACCGGCTTTCTTGGAAATTGCCAGGGTCACGGCGGGGAATGCCTGGCCGGTTAATTTGGCGTTTTCGCCGCCTTTGCCTGCGCTGTGCCAGACATAGTTGCCCGGCTGGTTGGGACCGGCGGTAACGGTGGCAATATCGCTGAGATAAATTGGACGGCCATTGAATACGCCGGTAACCAGTTGCCTGACATCGTTTGCGCCAGTGAGGAAAGTGCCGGTTTGCACCAGAATTTCCTGATTGTCCGAGGTCAGTACACCGGAAGGTTGCGAGGCGTTGGCAACCTGCAAGGCATCGCGGATGTCCTTGGCCGACACGCGAAACGCCGCCATGCGTTCGGGATCCATCATTACGCGAACCACGTTGCCCGGCCCGCCTATGGTAAACACTTCGCGTGTGCCGTTAACGCGCTTGAGCTCGGCTTCGGCAGCGCGCGCGGCTTGTTCCAGCTCGAACGCGCCGCGTGTTTCGTCCCGGGTCCACAGTGTTAGCGTGACGATCGGCACATCGTCGATGCCGGTCGGTTTGATGATGGGTTCGCCCACGCCGAGATTGGGCGAAACCCAGTCGCGGTTGGCCTGTATCGCGTCATACAGGCGAACCAGCGCCTGGGTACGGTCTTCGCCCACCTTGTACTGCACGGTGAGTACCGCCATGCCCGGTTTAGAGACCGAGTAAATGTGGTCGATGCCAGCAATCTGTGACAACACCTGTTCGGCTGGCGTGGCCACCAATTGTTCCACATCCTTGGGCGATGCACCCGGGAACGGAATGAACACGTTGGCCATGGTGACGTTGATTTGCGGCTCTTCTTCGCGCGGCGTGACGATAATGGCGAACACGCCCAGCATGGCCGCCATCAATGCGATCAGCGGGGTTAACTGCGAAGTTAAAAAGAATTTTGCAATGCGTCCGGAAATGCCCATCTCTCGGTCTCCTTTTCCGGGTTATTTACTTTTTGTTTGCCGTGCTTTTGGTGTAAATGCCCGCCTTGATTGGGTCCAGTGCGATGGTTTCTCCGGGGTTTAGCCCGGCCAGCACTTCCACTTCGCCTCTGACAGTGGGCTCGCCCAGTCGCACTTGCCGCAAACTGACGCGGCTTTTCGCATCGACGATATAGACCCCGGTGATTTCGGAACGGCGCAACACGGCAGAGTAGGGGATGACCAGCTTGCGCACTTCACCTGTTGCGAAATAAACGCGCGCATAAATGCCGGGGATGATGCCAGTCAGGTTTTCCGGTAAATCAATGCGCACCTTGATGCTGTGCGTGGCGGTATCGGCGGACGGCAATACGGTTACACCCTTGGCCTGGAACCATTTTCCAAGCGAGGGGATTTCTACCGAAACCTTGGCGGATTTTTGTATTTCGGCCAATTTGTATTGTGGAATATTGGCCACCACGCGCAGGTCGGACGGATCAAAGCCCGTCATCAGCGGCTTGCCGGGTGCGGCCATTTCGCCCACTTCGACATGACGCGTCATCACCACGCCGGTAAACGGCGCAGCCAGAACCGTGTAGGAGCGCACCGTCGCAGTTTGTCCGGCACCCGCCCTAGCAGCAGCAGCACCGGCCTGGGCGGCGCGGTATTCTGCCGTGGCCTTGTCCAGCGCGGCCTGCGAAATGAATTTTTGCTGGAACAATTGCAGCTGGCGGTCGTAATTGGCCTTGGCATTGGCCAGCATGGCATCGGCCTGGGCAAGCTGGGCGCGGCTGCCAGCCGCTGCCTGCGCGAGTTCTGACGGGTCGATGCGCACGATCACTTGCCCGGCCTTGACGTGGTCGCCGACATCGAAATTGACTGCGGTAATTCTGCCAGCCACCTGCGCAGAAATGGTGGACTGGCGCACCGCCTCCACGGTGGCTTCGGTGGAATAGGATTTATCGGTGTTTTGGTAACCGGCCTTGGCCGTGGCAAAAGGCAGCGCCGCCCAGGATGGCAAGCTGACGGCAAAGAGTATGGGTAAGGCGAGTATTGAAACAAGCGAGCGCATGGATAAGCCTCCTGAATAGTCCATTAGACTATGCTAATAGGCTTTATTTTTCAAGTCCTTATCGACACTGTACAACAAAAGACGCAACAAAAAAGCCCGAAAACCGGGCTTGAGTGTATTGACAGTATCTCGATCTGAGCTGCCTGGCGTGACTACTTGGCGAATCCGCAGAACACGTCGCGCATCATGCCGATCAGTTTGAGGGTGCGGGTGTCGCCGACGCGGTAGTAAACGCGGTTGGCATCCTTGCGGGTTTTTAGTACGCCCTTGTCACGCAGGATGGCAAGGTGCTGGGAAATATTGCTTTGCGAAGTGCCGACACTGTCGACGATGTCCTGCACGCTGATTTCCTGGTCGCCCAGCACACAAAGAATTTTAAGACGCAACGGATGGGACATGGCTTTCATGGCGCGAGAGGCCTGTTCTATGTGTTCTTCCTTGTCCATCAGATCTACTTCTTCATCCCCAATTCGCGTCATGCCATCCCCTCGTGTAAAATTTTAGAATGAGTCTTGGTAAGGTATATCAACATATAATGATGCACCTTAATCCAAAAAAAGTCTTTGGGAATTGTTTTTTTAATGAAAGTAAATCCGGTACTACTGATTATTCTGGACGGCTTCGGTTGTCGTTCGGAGCGTGCACACAATGCCATCGCCCAGGCTGACAAGCCCAACTGGGTCAGTTTGTGGAACCGTTATCCGCATACGGTGATTCACGCTTCCGAGTCCGAGGTGGGCTTGCCAAAAGGCCAAATGGGCAATTCTGAAGTGGGGCATCTCAACATCGGCGCGGGTCGCGTGGTGTATCAGGAATACACGCGCATCGACCACGCCATCGAATCCGGCGCGTTTTTTGCCAACCCCATGCTTAAGGCGGCGATTAAATCGGCCAAAGATCAGGGCGGTGCGTTGCACATTTTGGGCTTGCTGTCAGACGGCGGCGTGCATAGTCACGAAAAGCACATTCACGCCATGCTGCAAATGGCCGCAGACGAAGGGCTGGAAAGAATCTACATCCACGCCTTTCTGGATGGGCGCGATACGCCGCCAAAAAGCGCGGAAATCAATATCCGCCGCATGCAGGACAAAATTACCCAGGTCGGCAAAGGCCAAATCGCCACCATCAGTGGCCGCTATTTCGCCATGGATCGTGATCGCCGCTGGGCGCGGGTTAAATCCGCCTACGATTTGCTGACCCAGGGTAAGGCTGATTACGTGGCAGGCTCTGCGCAGCAGGGGCTGGAAATGGCCTACGCACGCGGCGAGTCTGACGAGTTTGTGAAGGCGACGGCGATCGTTCCGCCGGGTGGCCAGCCAGTGCAAATGCAGGACGGCGATGCCATTGTGTTCATGAACTTTCGTTCTGACCGCGCCCGCCAGTTGTCGCGCCCGTTTATTGAAGCGGACTTCAGCGAGTTTGAGCGTGCGCTTGCGCCTAAACTATCGGCCTACTGCACGCTGACTGGCTATAGCGACGATTTTGAAGTGACGGTGGCGTTTCCGCCGGAACGCATCCGCAATGGTTTTGGTGAATATATCGCCAATCTTGGCTTGCACCAGTTACGCATTGCCGAGACTGAAAAATATCCGCATGTGACTTTCTTCTTCAACGGCGGCGAAGAAGCTTCTTATCCGGGCGAAGACCGCATTCTGGTGCCTTCTCCGGATGTGGCGACGTATGACCTGAAACCGGAAATGAGCGCGGCTGAAGTGACGGAAAAGCTGATCGCCGCCATCCAGAGCCAACATTACGATGCCATCATCTGCAATTACGCCAATGCTGACATGGTGGGGCATACCGGCGATATCGAGGCGGCAAAACGCGCCATCGAAGCGCTGGATGTTTGCCTGGGCAAAGCCGTTGATGCGCAGCTGGCGCGCGGCGGCGAGGTGCTGATTACCGCCGATCACGGCAACGCGGAATTCATGATGGATGAAGGTACGGGGCAGGCACACACCGCACATACCACCAATCTGGTGCCGCTGCTATACGTCGGCAAGCGTCATGCAAGCATGGCCGAAACCGGGGCGCTGGAAGATGTCAGCCCCACTTTGTTGAAAATGATGGGCTTGCCGCTCCCGGAAGAAATGCGTGGCGAGCCGCTGATTAATTTCGAGTGATTAAGCTCGGAGGGCTTTTCCGCATTGCCCAGGTTCTGCTGATCCTGGGGCTGTCTGTCCAGCCAGCCTGGGCAGACAAAAAAACCGAACTTGAATCACTGCGCGAGCGCTTGCAGCAATTGCAACAGGAATACCTGGTGACGCGAGAGTCGCGTGCCGAGGCAGTGGATGCGCTCAAACAATCCGAGCGCGCTATCAGCGAAACCGTGGCCAGCCTCAGGAAACTGGAAAGCGAACAGAGAACCACCCAGGGCGAGTTGAAATCGGTGTCGGAGGAATCAACGCAAACCCACGCCAACATCCAGGAGCGGCAGATGCGCTTGGGCGAAATGCTCAAGCAAGCCTACATGCGCGGCGGCGGCGATGCCATGAAGTTGCTGCTGAACGGTCAAAACCCCAGCCAGGCCGCACGCGACCTGCATTACCTTTCTTACCTGACCCGCGAGCAGGCCAAACTGATTGATGCATTGCGCGGTGATCTGTCCAGGCTGGCCGAGCTGAAACAGTCAGCGCAGGAAAAAGATCGGGCGCTGGCGGAAATCAAAAAAGCGCAGTTGCAACAGCGCGAGAGCTTGCTGAAGGAACGCAACAACCGCCAGACTGTACTGACCAAGCTGGCGGGACAAATCAGTGCCCAGCGCAAGGAAATCGCCACGCTCAAGCGTGATGAGCAGCGTTTGTCAGACCTGATCACGCGGCTGGCAAAGCAGGCCATCAAACCCAAATCTCAGCCAGCAAAACCTTCACGTCGCTTGCCTGCCGACAAACCGGACGCGGATGGCAAGCCGGTTGCTGTGAATGATCAAATTCCCGAGTATCGCGCTGACGGTACGCCGTTTTCACGTTTGAAGGGTGCGTTGAGATTGCCGGTGCGCGGGGAACTCATGAACCGCTTTGGTACTCTCAGGGAGGGTGGCGGACTGAGTTGGAAAGGTTTGTTTATCCGCGCCGCGCAAGGAACAGAAGTACGCGCCGTAGCGCAGGGCAGTATTGCCTTTGCTGACTGGCTGCGCGGTTTTGGTAACCTGATTATTGTCGATCACGGTGAAGGCTTTATGAGTCTGTACAGCAATAATGAAAGCCTGTATAAGCGAACGGGTGAGCAGGTGAAGGCGGGTGAAGCCATTGCTACTGTTGGCAATAGCGGTGGTCAGGAAGACACCGGCGTGTATTTCGAACTGCGTCATCAAAGTCGGCCTATCAATCCGGCGGCGTGGATTAAATGACGAACGAACCCATAGCAAGCGAGATCAAACATGGCAGCAAGTACAAATAATCTGAAAACCACCAAGCTGGTGGCGGTTGGGCTGGCGGGACTGATAGCCGGCGCAGCACTCACGCTGAATTTTTCCGCACAGGCGAACAAGGATGCGGCGGCATCGCTGCCGGTCAAGGAGTTGCGTGCGTTTACCGATGTGTTTGCGCGCATCAAAAGTGATTATGTGGATCAGGTCGATGATAAAAAGCTGATAGAGGGTGCCATCAATGGCATGGTGTCTGCGCTGGATCCGCATTCGTCTTATCTGAACATAGAAGAGTTTAAGGACATGCAGGTCAGCACCCAGGGCGAATTTGGCGGTCTGGGGATTGAAGTCGGCATGGAAGACGGTTTTGTCAAAGTGGTGTCGCCGATTGAAGACACACCGGCTTATCTGGCGGGAATAAAAACCGGCGACCTGGTCATTAAACTCGACGAAACACCCGTCAAGGGCATGAAGCTGAACGACGCGGTGAAACGTATGCGTGGCAAGCCGGGTACAAAAATTACCCTGACTATTCTGCGCAAGGGCGAGGCCAAACCCTTCCCGGTGACGATTACGCGGGCGGTCATCAAGATACGCAGTGTTAAATTCAAGCTGATCGAACCCAACTACGGCTATGTGCGCATCACCCAGTTCCAGGAACATACCGGCGAGCTGCTGGTTGAGGCGCTGCAAAAAATGTACAAGGAAAACAAGCTGCCACTCAAGGGGCTGGTGCTGGATTTGCGTAACGACCCGGGTGGTTTGTTGAATGGCGCAGTGGCCGTCACGGCAGCATTTATCAAGGCTGATTCTCTGGTGGTCTATACCGAGGGCCGTACCGAGGATGCAAAAATGCGCCTGACTGCCAGCCGCGAGAATTATCTGCGGCCGATGCAGGCGGATTATCTGAAAAATCTTCCTGAAGGTGTCAAGAACGTTTCCATGGTGGTGTTGGTGAATGGCGGCTCGGCCTCGGCCTCGGAAATTGTCGCAGGCGCATTGCAAGATCACAAGCGCGCCATCGTCATGGGTACGCAGACTTTCGGCAAGGGTTCGGTGCAGACCATCATGCCGCTGGGCAGTGATACCGCTGTCAAGCTGACCACGGCGCGTTATTTCACGCCGTCAGGGCGCTCCATTCAGGCCAAGGGCATCGAGCCGGACATCAAGGTAGAGGATCCCAACAATCCGGTGGATGAAGATATGGGCATTCGCGAAGCCGATCTCGACAAGCACCTGGATAACCCGCAGGGCATCAAGGAGGATAAACCCGTCAAGATGAACGAAAAGCCGGTGTCGGAAAAGACCGGCAAGGAAGACAAGGGCGGCAAGAAAGCCGACGTGAAACCCCTCGAACCTGGCGAGGTCGTTTCAAAGAACGATTTTCAGTTCAACCAGGCACTGACGCTGTTGAAAGGGCTTAACATCGTTCAGAACAAGTAGGCCAAGTTGCGTTTCTGAAAAGCGCGGGGGAAGTCTCTCCCGCGCTTTTTGTTGGGTGTTTTGCCGCTCGCGCTTGCTGATATCTGTCGCCAATATCTTGCGCAAAGGCTAGCCAAGGGCGATACTGGAAAAAATCGAGTCTGCTTATGTTGCCCTGTGACCTGAATAAAAATCGCGAGATTGTTTTTCACGACCTGCCGGAAGGACAGGCGGGGCGTGCGCGCGATTTGCTGGATGGACTGGACGACATTGAGGCGAGCGTTGACGAAAAATGTGCCGATGCACTGAAAATAAAGTACAACGTGCGCAATTACACTCTGGAAGGTCTGGAGAAAGCGCTTGAGGCTCAAGGTTTTCATCTGGATAACAGTTTGATGCAGAAGCTCAGGCGTGCGCTGGTGTATTTTTGCGAAAACATCCAGCGGGAAAATCTGGCCATCAACGCACCCGACATCAAATCCCAGCAAGTCTTCGCGCAAGTCTATGAGCAGCATATGCACGGCGATCGCGACGAAACGCCGGAAGCATGGCGCGAGTACAAGTAGCTGCCGCCACAACTGATTTATTCGAAGAATGTCATTGTTCGCTACGCACGCTAATCCATGAATGACAACGACCTGCTTCGCTACAGCCGCCATATTCTCTTGCCGCAGATAGGCATTGAGGGGCAGGAGAGGCTGGGCGCGGCTTCGGTGCTGGTCGTCGGTGCTGGCGGTCTGGGCTGTCCGGCGGCGCTGTATCTTGGTGCCGCCGGCATCGGGCATCTGCTGTTGGCGGATGCTGATGTGGTCGATTTGACCAATCTGCAACGCCAGATCGGCCACAGCACGGCCTCGGTGGGCATGAACAAGGCCATGTCCCTGCGCCAGCAGATTTTGACAATTAACCCCGAGATCGTCGTGGAAGCGCTGGCGTTGCGATTGAGCGGCGAAGCGCTGCTGAGCGCGGTGGCAAGGGCGGACATGGTGCTGGATTGCACAGATAATTTCGCCACCCGTCATGCCATCAACCAGGCTTGTGTTGTCTTACACAAACCGCTGGTCAGTGGCGCGGCCTTGGGCTTTGCCGGACAGCTTGCTGTGTTTGACAGCCGCATCCCCGCATCGCCCTGCTACCAATGCCTGTTCCCGGAGATGGAAGAAGAAGGGCCGCGTTGCAGCGAGGCGGGCGTGTTGTCGCCGTTGGTGGGGGTAATTGGTGCCATGCAGGCGGTGGAGGCCGTCAAATTGTTGAGTGGCACAGGCAAGCCTGCCCAAGGTAATTTGTTGCTTTACGATGCTGCCAACGGACAATTTCGCGAAATTCGTGTGCCCAGGGATCCCGCTTGCAAAGTGTGCGGCGCACACTGACTCTGGCTGGAATGAGGCCTAATTCTTAAGTAGCTGGCTTAATTCACGCCAGGCCGCGCTCCAGTCGCCTGCGGGGTCGCGTTCAAAGCCGCTCTTGGCAAACTGATGCCAGCGTCCCACCACCCAGGCCATGTAAAGGTTAGCCAGCAGTTTTGGATCCTTGCCGGCGTGGCCGCCATCCATGAAGCGCAGGCATTGCCGGAGTTGTGCTTCCAGCCTGTCATGCAATTGGTTGATGCGTTTTTGTAATCTGGGATCTTCGTTAATCAGTGTCTCGCCGATTAATACCCGGGTCATGCCGCGATTCTTTCGGGCGAAACTGAGCAGCACCGAGACTATGCCTTCGATTTGGTGTGCCGGGTCTGGGGTTTCGGCGGTGAGTTTGGCGATCAGGCCAAGCAGGGTCGCCTCGATAAACTCGATGAGGCCTTCATACATTTGCGCCTTGCTGGCGAAATGGCGATAAAGTGCCGCTTCGGAAACATCCAGCCGTTTGGCTAGCGCCGCTGTGGTGATTTTTTCCAGACTGGGTTCTTCCAGCATGGCTGCCAGCGTTTGCAGGATCAGCAAACGCTTCTCCCCGCTTTTCTTGCCCTCTTCTCCCATGATCGCCCTCTTTGTTGCGATTTTTAAGATGGTAATTTTTGGTGGGCCCGGTCGGACTTGAACCGACGACCAAAGGATTATGAGTCGTTTAAAATCAATGACTTACGACAATCCACAACAAAATACGACAACATAAACAACAGGTTGAAAGTGTAGCATTTATCGTGCCATGCGGCCATTTGTTGCTGGTTTTTGGGGGCAATTGTCCCACCAGTGTCCCATGGAAAACCCGGCGCAATCCTTTGTTTGAAAAACCGCCCAATTTGGCCAGCTTCGCGGGTTAGTTGCTGGGATCGCTTCCGCAGAATTCGGCTTAAGCGATTATTCCAACCCTTAGCGTTACCTTGGTGTTGCCTTCAACCCTTGCGGCTACCTTGCGGCTACCTTGCGGCTACCTTGGGGCTACTCAACCCTTGAGGCTACTCAACCATTGAGGCTACTCAACCCTTGACGTAATGTTGGTGTCGGCAATGCCTCGGTGGCACGCGGCCTATCATCTACTTTCGCCTACTTTAGACTCGCGCACGCCTTCACCATTGCTGAAACATTGCCTGTTACGTTGCTGTTAGCAGCGCCTCGCGCACGCGCGCGGAACGCGTAGGGTCGATAAACCTCATGGTGACCTTATGGTTTACCGCTCACGTCTGGCCTTGACTGATAAGTCTGCAAATTTGCATCCTTCCTGCTTTTTCAAGCTCACAAAAAACATCCCGGCAATCCATCGCCATGAATGCCCCGTCAATGGTTACCGGTTGATTTTCTTGCATGTCATTTTTCATTTTTCCCCCTATAGAAAATTGACCACAAAAGCCACAAAAGGGTATTCATGCTTCACCCCCCAGCATGGCCGGATTCACTTCAAGGATGCGGCTCGGCCTGTGTGCTACCTTCGCTACCCGCGCCCGTATGTAATGCCGCTCAATCAGCACGTCAATAATTGGCTCAAGCTCGGCAGCGCGTTTGAATCGCGTCTTATGGGCATAGTGGCAATCCCTGAAAGTGAATTCCGCTTTGCCTTCGCGCTCAATCCAGCGCAGCAGCACCCGCGCACCGTCAAGCGCCGGGTCTGCTCCCATCAGGTCAAACACGGCCAGGGCATGGGCGCTTAGGGCATCGGCCATGCGTAGCGCGGCGGTCATATCCTCAAGGCTGATTTCATGCTCCCAAGGTCTGCCCATCGCGTGGCGGGCGATATGCATTAGGGCGGCTATCCTTGCCACGGCTCCCGGAAACTTGCCCGCCCAATCTGTCAGGTGTGCAAACGTCCCGCCTTCACGCATTCCGGCTTCCACCTTGTGGGCGAAGCTTTGCCAGAGTTGCATCGCATCGTTTGAGATTTTAAGAATGTGCGGGCATGGATTGCCGTCTCTGTCGCTGCCCATTTCCTGATTTAGCATCAGCGTCAAAATGCCTTCATAACGGGCGACTGTATCCCCCAGCATCGGGTGTGCATCCAGGGTGCGATAACCCAAATTTGAAGCGGGCAGCGCGTACAGAAAACGCCCCAGTAGCCCCCGCCCTCTAAAGCTCGGTTTCTCGGTCAGTCCGCGCAATACGTCCGGCTGGGGTGACAGTCCAAACGTAAGCGCGGGGTGTTGCATGAATACCGGCGGACGGCTGCCACGATTCACCCTTACCGGGCTTCCGGCGTGGCCTTGCAAAAACAAATCAAGATTCGGAATGCCCCCCGAATAGCGCCCGGCCAGTATGTCGAAAATGCCGGATTCATCGGACAGTATCGCCATGCGCTCGCTGTTGTCCGCCATGATAGTGCCCAAGTTTTCCGGGGTTACGTCTTGCGCCCACACTTGCGGCGCGGTGGGGATTTCCGGCAACTCGGCTTCAAGCGCGGCAATCTCTTTTTTCAGGCTGTCGAAGTCCGCGCCCTTGGCCTTCCCCGCCATTTTGCGAAACTGGCTTATGCGCTCGCTAATGGTTGCATGATT
>JAYUCZ010000235.1:0-3188 GCA_043740065.1 Thiobacillaceae bacterium
ATCCAGCGCATTTTCCGGAATGCCTGTTGCGCTGATGCGGTAGCGCTCGGCCACGTCCAGCTTGTTGGTAATGCGTATCTGGTAGCGGTTGCGGATGTCGCCGTTGGACAGTTGCACAAACAGCGGCTGGCGGATTTGCGTGACGGCGTTTTCATAACTGCTGCGCGTGGCGATGCTGTACGCAAGATAACCGGACATGAACACGATAGACAGCCCGTAGCCGATGACGCTGAGGCGCTTCCAGTGCAGGCGCGGCGGCGAAGCCGCACCAGCCAACAAATTAGCCTCCGAATCATAGCGGATCAGCCCGCGCGGGAAGCCCATCGAGTCCATGATGCCGTTGCAGGCATCTATGCACAGCCCGCAGGAAATGCATTTGTATTGCAGGCCGTCGCGGATATCAATGCCGGTCGGGCAAACCTGCACGCACAGCCCGCAATCTATGCAATCGCCATTGCCTTTAGCATGCCTGTCTTCCAGCGTGCGCAACCCTGAGCGTACGCTGGCGCGTCCATGCAAGGCCTCGCCACGGCTTGCGTCGTAGTGAACTGCCAGCGTTTCATGGTCGTACATCACGCTCTGGAAGCGTCCATAGGGGCAAATATAGGTGCATATCTGCTCACGCATAAAACCGGCGGCAATGTAAGTGCCCAGCGTCAGCGCAGTCACAGTGATATACGCTGCGGCGGCGGCTTCGCCCGAAACAAAGCGCATCAGCAAGTCCGGCGCATAGGCAAAATACGCAATGAAACTGATGCCTGTCCAGAAACTGACCAGCAGCCAGATCAGATGCGTCGTGCCAATTTTCAGCAGCTTCTCGCGGCCCTGTTTTTCATACCCCCAAGCTTGGCGATACAAGCGAATCCTGGCGGGACGCTCGCCCTGAATTTTCGTCTCCACCCAGATAAAAAAATCCGTCCACAGGGTCTGGAAACAAAAATAGCCACAGAATGCCCTGCCCACCAGCGCGGTAGTAAAGAACAGCACAGTCGCCGCAATAAACAACAGCAAGGCCAGCCACACCACGTCTTGTGGATGGACAGTCAAATTAAAAATCAGGAAACGCCGCCCGGGCAGATCGAACAGAATAGCTTGGGAGGGCGCATCAGGACGTGACCAGGGCAGCCACGGCAACAGGAAGAACATGGCGTAAGCCAGCAGCAACACACCGGTTTTAAAGCGACGAAACGCACCCTTCACCGAGCGCGTAAAAACCGGCAGGCGCTCCTGCAGTATTCCAATCTGTTCTTCTAAACCTGCGTTCATATTCTGGGGAGCCTTACCCGGACAAAAAACCCCCGTTGCCGGGGGTTTTTTATTTAGCGTGACCTAATTCTTTGCGCCGTTTATTTTGCGCCGCTTAACTGATGCACATACACCGTCAGGACTTTGATCTGCTCTGCTGTCATGCGTTCACCCCAGGCGGGCATTACACCTTTACTAAGACCGTTGTTAATCACGGCACGGATCGCGGCCAGCTTGGCTGCCGGTTTTTCGGCAGCAGGCACATTCGCCCACAGCCAGATTTTATCGGTGAGGTTGGGGGCACCGATTTCCTGACGGCCTTTGCCATCATCGCCATGACAGTAGGAACAGGCTGCTGTTTCAGAAGTAAACAGTGCACGGCCAGCCGCCGCCTTGTTGGCATCATGGGCGATGCCTGACAGGCTGGCGACATGGTTGGTCAGCGCGTCGATTTGCTGGGCGTTCAGCACTTCGCCAAACGCGGGCATGAAGCCGCGCCGACCACCAACCAGGGTTTCGTAAATTTTCTCGTAGCTGCCGCCATACAGCGAGTCGTCGTCGGTCAGATTGGGGAAGAAGCCCATCACGCCCTGACCGCCCTGCTGATGGCAAGGTGCGCAGTTGTCGGCAAACAGCGCCTTGCCTGCGGATTGCACAAACCCGCTCAGATCGACATCCTTGGCAATCTGGGAGAAATCGCTGGCCGCGACTTTGCTGAAATATGGCTTCTGCATTTCGTCGGCGCGGTTCAGGTCTTGCTGCAACAAGGCGCGGGTGTTCCAGTGGCTGGTGACTTTTTCGCCCGCCTGGTTGACGTAGGTAATTTCTGAAAAACCAGTCAGAAAACCTTTGCCAACCGGCCAGGAGGGGTAGATAAACCAGTAGCCAACGGCAAACACGATGGTGACGTAAAACGAATAGACCCACCAGGTCGGCAGCGGATTGTTGAATTCCTGTATGTCACCGTCCCAAGCATGGCCGGTAGTTTGCACGGTTTGCGATTGCAGATGCTGTTCGCTCATCTTTTAATCCTTCTTTTTACTCTCATCTTCATCGTCGTCCTGAAAGGGAATGTCCTTGTAGGATTCCAGTCGTTTGCCACGCTTTTTGCTGCCATAGACATACAGGATGATGGCGACAAAGGTCACAAAAAAAATCAGCAACGCCAGCGGTTTGGTGTTTTCGGGTTTGGAGAACCACGCCAGCCATTCCATCATTAGTGTCTCGAATCGGAAATAACGGAACAAATGAAACAGATGGACTTTTTTCGCCAGGCTAGGCGCAGACCAGCAGCCGTATGGGGTATACGGCAAGGGGATGCAACGACGCATGGCGGAAAAATACGCTGTTTCATGTTTTGTTATTTCCGGTTCGCGACACTAGCTATTACCTGGAACGAACCAGGTCGTCCTCGTTGACCTTGGTAAAGTCCACCATGGTACCCAGCACTTGCAGATACGCCACCAGCGCATCCATTTCCGACACGCCAGCCTTGTCGCCATCGTAGTTGCCCAGATTGGCCTGGGCGACCAGATTGTGGTGGGCATCCGGAATATGTAGTTGCGCGGCCACAGCCTCGCCAAATTGTTTGGTGTTGTTGACGCGTTCGGCCTCGGTCAGCGAGTAAGGCACACCCACCGAACGCAACGCCTTCATACGGCCAGCCAGATCAGAAGTGTCCAGCCTAGTCATCAGCCAGGGGTAATTTGGCATGACCGACTCCGGCACCATCGAACGCGGGGCAATCATGTGCTGCACATGCCATTCGTTGGAATATTTGCCGCCAACGCGCGCCAAATCCGGGCCAGTGCGCTTGGATCCCCACTGGAAGGGATGGTCGTACTGCGATTCTGCCGCCAGCGAGTAGTGACCGTAGCGCAGCTTTTCATCGACAAACGGGCGGATCATCTGCGAGTGGCAGGTGTAGCAGCCTTCACGGATAT
>JAYUCZ010000236.1:0-3167 GCA_043740065.1 Thiobacillaceae bacterium
CCGTTTGCATCTTTGCGAAAGTCTCACACACAACCATTTACAATGGTGGGCCCCCGCAGTGACGCTTCGGTCACGAACCCTCAGCCGGACACGAGCGGGGAAAAAATCACACAGGCAAAATGCCCCATGAATGCAGTAGAAATCGAAGAAGCCATATCGGACCTGGCCCTTCAGCCCTTCGACGCGGCTGAGTTTCCATTCGCGTTCTTGGCCGCATTCGGCAACAAGGACACGGCGCTCAAGCGCCTGCGCACCGGCAACAACAACGCTTCGGATGTGCCCGGCGGCGTGCTCCAGCGCAGCAACATCCATATCGCCGTGTGCGAAGCTGGCGCCGTGGGCGAGACCCTCAAGGCCTTGCGCGCCAGCCCGGCCACTACCAAAGCCAAGGCAAAATTTATCCTCGCCACCGACGGGCAGACGCTGGAGGCGGAAGAGCTGGCGGGTGGCGAAACCATCGCTTGCGCTTACCCGGACTTCCCCAACCATTTCGGCTTCTTTCTGCCGCTGGCGGGCATCTCCACCATCAAGGAGATCACGGACAACCCCGTCGACGTGCGCGCCACCGGGCGGCTGAACAAGCTCTACGTCGAGCTGCTTAGCGAAAACCCGGAGTGGGCCAAGGACGCGCGCCGCGCCGACATGAACCATTTCATGGCCCGGCTGGTGTTTTGTTTCTTTGCTGAAGACACCGACATCTTCAACGGCGAGGGCCTGTTCACCCACACCATCGAGCAGATGAGTGAGCGCGACGGCGCCAACACCCATGAGGTGCTATCCCAAATCTTCCGCGCCATGAATATCAAGCCAGCGGAGCGCGCCACGGCCCAACCCCGTTTACCGAGTTGGGCCGATCAGTTCCCTTATGTCAACGGCGGCCTGTTCGCAGGCGCAACCGAGGTGCCGCGTTTCACCCGCATGGCGCGCACCTACCTGATCCATGCCGGGAGCCTGAACTGGAAACAGATCAACCCTGACATCTTCGGCAGCATGATCCAGGCCGTGGCCGACGACGAAGAGCGCGGCGCATTGGGCATGCACTACACCAGCGTGCCCAACATCCTCAAGGTGTTGAATCCCTTGTTCCTCGATGATCTGCGCGCGCAACTGCATGAAGCTGGCGACAACAAGATCAAGCTGCTGAACCTGCGCAAACGCATGGCGCGCATCCGCGTCTTCGACCCCGCCTGCGGCTCCGGCAACTTCCTCGTCATCGCCTACAAGCAGATGCGTGAAATCGAGGCGGAAATCAACCATCGCCGGGGCGAGCCGCACCTGGGCAGCGAGATTCCGCTGACCAACTTCCGCGGCATCGAGTTGCGCGACTTCCCGGCGGAGATCGCGCGCCTGTCACTCATTATTGCTGAGTTCCAGTGCGACGTGCTGTATCGAGGGCAGAAGGATGCGCTGGCAGAGTTTCTGCCACTGGATGCGCAAAACTGGATTGTTTGCGGCAATGCGCTGCGGCTGGATTGGTTGAGCGTATGCCCGCCTACGGGAACGGGTGTGAAGGTGTTGGCAGATGATTTGTTTGGCACGCCGCTGGATCAGGCGGAAATCAACTTTAAGAACGAAGGTGGAGAGACGTATATCTGCGGCAATCCGCCGTATTTGGGAAGCAAATGGCAATCGAACGAACAGAAAGCCGAGCTCGGTGCGATCTTCGACCGGCATGTGAAAAACTGGAAAACATTGGACTATGTGGCAAGTTGGTTCATGAAGGCCGCTGACTACGGAACCAAGACCAACGCAGCAACGGCCTTCGTAGCAACCAACTCAATCTGCCAAGGCCAGCAAGTACCTATTCTCTGGCCACTGATTTTTCAAACCGGAAATCAGATCACTTTTGCCCATACGTCTTTCAAGTGGGCAAACCTTGCCAGTCACAACGCGGGAGTAACCGTTGTGATCGTCGGCATATCAACTCATCCAAACAAGATTCGGCGCTTGTTCGCAACTACCACATCCGGTGACTCAATCGTCAAAGAAACCGAGAATATCAATCCATACTTGGCTGCGGGTTCGACCGTCTGGATTGAACCTAAAAGTAGTCCAATCTCAGACGTTGCGACGATGCAGTTCGGCAACCATCCGTACTATGGTGGCCCCCTGATATTCTCGACTGCTGAAGCGCGAGAAATTCTTGCAACGTATCCCGACGCAACACTATTCGTCAGGCGTTTGTATGGTGGCCAAGAATTCATCCATGCTTCTCCTCGCGCATGCCTTTGGATAGAAGACAACAACGCAAACAAGGTTGCGGTCATACCCACACTCAGGGAGAAAATTGAAGCATCATCTGCGGCGAGAAGAGCCGCGAAAAATGACAAAGCAGCACAGAAACTGGCGGAAACTCCGTGGCGATTCCGGGATCAGGTCACCGGGAAATTCCATACGCTTGTGATGCCTCGGGTAAGCTCTGAAAATCGCGAATATTTGCCTGTCGGTCTGCTTGAAGCAGACGCAATAATTCAAGATCAAGCGTTAGCCCTCTACGACGCCCCCCTCTGGAACATGGCCCTCATCGCCTCCCGCCTGCATCTGGTCTGGATCGCCACCGTCTGCGGCAAACTGGAAACACGCTATCGCTACTCCAACACTCTCGGCTGGAACACCTTCCCCGTGCCGCTACTCACCGAACAAAACAAGGCCGACCTGACCGCCTGCGCCGAAAACATTCTGCTGGCGCGCGAAGCGCATTTTCCCGCCACCATCGCCGACCTCTACGACCCGGACAATATGCCGGAGAATCTGCGCCGCGCCCACGCGCGCAACGACGAAGTGCTGGAGCGCATCTACATCGGCCGCCGCTTCAAGAACGATACCGAGCGGCTGGAAAAGCTGTTTGAGCTGTATACCAAGATGACGGCGGCAGCGGTCAAACCTACACCGAAAATGAAAAGGGGGAAATCACCATCATGACCGCCGTTCCACCCGACTCGTTGCCTCTGGCTGAAACGCTGGGCATTGAATTCAAGAGCGACCGCAAACGCCTGTCCGACGATGAGCTGGTCGAGGCGCTGGTGTGCCTGGCCAATACTGCGGGCGGAGAGCTTTGGCTGGGCGTGGAAGATGATGGCACCCCCACCGGGCTGCATGAGGCACACAGGAATTTGGCGGGTTTGCCGGGGCTGGTGGCGGCCAGAACTTCGCCGTCCCTCGCTGTC
>JAYUCZ010000237.1:0-3163 GCA_043740065.1 Thiobacillaceae bacterium
AGCGCCTCGGAAAAAATATCACGCCAACCGCTTGTTTTGTTTCAGCTATCGGGAGAACAGGACAGTTTCAACAGGGGATTGGGACATAGCCTTTATCAATACGCTGAACCGCGCCTTTTCGCATGTGGGAATTTACCTTGGCGAAAACCGCTTCGTACATTCCACCAGCAGCAGCACGGCCAAAGTCATGGTCTCCAGCATGAACGACAACTACTGGTCAAAACGCTTTGACGGAGCCAGACGACTGATCGACACCATCGGCAAACCGTCCGCCTCACAGTGAAATCGCTGACGGCGCTCATGGTCGCGCTGCTGCCCCTTACGGCAAGTGCCGAACCGGCAATGACCCCGCAGCAACAGGAAGATTGGTTCAACAGCAAGAGCGCAAACGCAGTCAACGAAGGCACACTGACTTTCCTGTCCGCGCCGCCCGCCAAACCCGTACACCAGCACCAAAATCACATCCGCATTACCCCGGGCAGCCTCGCCAGCGGCTGGGTCGAACTCCGGCAATGCCACGAGAACCTGGATGCCGTACCTGCTGCCCAGATCGCCTTTCGCGAGGGGACGGTGCGTAAGCTGCGCGTGCTGGAAGCGCGTGCTATCACCCGGGCATGGGTAAAGGGCGCGAGCGTACAGCTAAACGGCGTATCGCACGGTGCGCGCCTGTGCCTTGCCGCGCAAACCCTCGCACTGAAAGATTCCGGCGGTGGCGCTTTCACGCTTAACAACGGCCCTTACATGCGCAAGTTTCTAGATGGCTACTACCCCATGCAGGTTTCCCTGCAACTGGAATATCCACCACGACTGCTCCGGGTGATCGACATCTCTCCCGCCAGCCAGCCGGGGTTTCAGGTCAGCAAAAAAAACGCTCAGGTCAACATCGAAACCCTGTTTGAAGGCGAACTGCGCATACAGGTGCAGTTTGAGCGTGTCGCGCCTGCCGATTGAATCAAGCCCGCACGGCAAAAGCCTCGAACAAACCCGCCAGCTCCTTGCCTGCGTCCTGCAACGGTTTGGCGCGTAACGTGTTCTGACGCAACGCATCATCACCGCACCCCTGACTGCGAAAAGCCTGAATAACATAGCGCCTGACACCGCGCCCGGCCAGGTCGTGCGCGAGTGCGCCAAGGTTTGCATCTGTCAGCAACGCCGGATGCACGGTGGTGCGGATTTCGTACTCAACACCAGAAGCCAGCAACAACTCAAGACTGGCAAGCGCATGTCTTCCGCTACCGGCTACGCCGGTAATGCGGGCGTAATCCGCAAACGGCGCTTTTACATCCATGCCCACCCAGTCAACCTGCGGCAACACGGCTGCCAATTTTTTGGGAACCATGCCGCCGGTATGCAAGCCGATCTTGAAACCCATCCCGCGCACTTCGCGCATCGCGTCCGGTAGGCTTGCCTGCAAGGTTGGCTCGCCGCCGGAAAATACCACGCCGTCGAGCAAGCCCTGACGGCGGCGCAAAAACGCCAGCACGTCTTCCCAGGGGATTTCATTTTCACCGCACGACGGAATCAGGCCGGGGTTGTGGCAATAGCCGCAACGCCATGAACAGCCTTGGCAAAACACCACGGCGGCCAGCATACCCGGCCAGTCGGTGGTGGATAGCGGCGTTACGCCGCCGACGCGAAGCATGGGAGATTTACCCCAGCTTGCAACGGCCTTCAACAAAAAACTGCCGCTCGCGGTGTTCGCTTTGCTTGCCCTTGTTGAAGCTGGTTACCGGGCGGTGGTAGCCCATCACGCGCGTCCACACTTCGCAGCGGGTGCGCTCTTCGTCCTTCAGCGTGATCGCTGGCTGGGTTTGGGTCGGAACAGTCATGTCGTTCATTTGAGTCTCCTTGGTTTATGCAGCAACAGCGCGTTTGCGCGACAGGGCTTCCGCGTCGCAGGTCGGGCAAAACTCGTGCTCACCGGCGAGGTAGCCATGTTTCGGGCAAATGGAAAAGGTTGGCGTGATGGTGATGTAGGGCAGGCGGAAGCGTTCCAGCGAGCGACGCACCAGTTTCTTGCACGCCTCGGCGGAGGAAATATGTTCCGACATGTAAAGGTGCAGCACCGTGCCGCCGGTGTATTTACGCTGCAAATCGTCCTGCCGTTCCAGCGCCTCGAAGGCATCGTCGGTAAAGCCCACCGGTAGTTGCGATGAGTTGGTGTAATACGGCGCGTCTTCTGTCCCGGCTTGCAGAATGGTCGGGTAGCGCTTGCGATCTTCTTTGGCAAAACGATACGTCGTGCCTTCGGCGGGTGTCGCTTCCAGGTTGTACATGTGGCCGGTTTCTTCCTGAAACGCGGCGATGCGGGTGCGGATGTGATCGAGCAGGCGCACCGCAAAGTCGTGTCCCCAGTCGCTGGTGATGTCGTGTTCATCCGCCGTAAAATTGCGGATCATTTCGTTGACACCGTTCACGCCGATAGTCGAGAAGTGGTTGCGCAATGTGCCAAGATAACGCTTGGTGTAGGGGAACAGGCCGTTGTCCATCAGGCGCTGAATTTCCTTGCGCTTGATTTCCAGGCCGTTTTTCGCCATGTCGAGCAGCGCATCGAGACGGCGCAGCAGCGCGGCTTCGTCGCCCTGGTATTCATACCCCAGGCGCGCGCAATTGACCGTTACCACGCCGACACTTCCTGTTTGTTCGGCGGAACCAAACAAGCCGTTGCCGCGTTTCAATAATTCACGCAGATCGAGCTGCAAACGACAGCACATCGAACGGATATGATTCGGCTTCATTTCCGAGTTAATGAAGTTCTGGAAATATGGCAGTCCGTACTTGGCCGTCATCTCGAACAGCCGCCCGGCATTTTCCGACTCCCAGGGGAAATCCGGCGTCATGTTGTAGGTGGGTATCGGGAAGGTAAACACCCGGCCTTTGGCATCGCCAGTGGTCATCACCTCGATATAGGCGCGGTTGATCATGTCCATCTCGACCTGCAACTCGCCGTAGGTGAAGGGCATTTCCTTGCCGCCGATGAGCGGTACCTGTTCGCGCAAATCCTCCGGGCAAGTCCAGTCGAAAGTGAGGTTGGTGAACGGTGTTTGCGTGCCCCAGCGCGACGGCACGTTGAGGTTGTAGATCAGTTCCTGGATGCATTGCTTGACCGCTTCGTAACTCATCGCATCGTTGCGGATGAAGGGCGCCATGTAGGTGTCGAACG
>JAYUCZ010000238.1:0-7484 GCA_043740065.1 Thiobacillaceae bacterium
CACCGCCAATATCGCCAGCCCCGGCACGAGCCAGCCCGCGTCAGCCGCCACCGCAGGCGGCGCAACGGGTTCTATGATCGGGGCTAAGTCCTTGTGTGGATCAGGCATGGCGTGGGTCAGGCATGGCGTAGGTTAGACATGGCGTGGCTCAGGCATGATTGATTAGCACCGGCAACAAGTCGTCCAATTCGCTGCTTGCTTCAACACACTGAATGCCGACGCGATGCAGCAGTTGCAGCCGCTTCGCGTGCCGCGTTGCGCAATCCGCAGCAAAAGCCTCGCGCTCCGCTGTGCGTGTGGTGTCCAGCCAGCGAATCTTGCCATCGGCCAAATCCTGAAAACGCGCCATTCCAACATCCGGCAAGCTGCGCTCTACCGGGTCGGTCACACGCACCGCCAGCACATTGAGGCGATCAGACAGCCGCGCCAATAACGCCTGGTGATCGTCTGTCAGCCAGGCAAAATCGCTGACCAGTACCAGCCGTGTGCCGCGTACCTGCTCGGCGGCCAGCCGCGTCAGCCGGTCTGCTTCGTGCAGGGTTTCGGTGACCATGCCGGGTGGCAACGGCGGGCAGGGCGCGGCAATGGCTTCGATCAGCTGCAACACCCCCGCACGATCATGGCGTGGCGGTAGTTCACTATCCTGCACATCCCACAAGGTGGCGCTGATGCCGGTATTGCGTGCGGCGGCGGCAAACGCCAGCAACGCTGCAATGCGTGCGGCCTGCGCCGCCTTGATGCGACGGCGTGTACCAAAGCGCATTGCAGCGCCGCGATCCACCACCAGATGCAATAACGGCTGGCGTTCTTCGCGATAGATTTTGACAAAGGGATGCGTGAGCCGCGCCGTGGTGCGCCAGTCCATATCGCGCAAATCGTCGCCGGGGCTATAGGGGCGCGATTCCTCGTAATCCAGCCCGCGTCCCATGCGTGCGGATGGCCAGTCGCCCGCGTGATGGTCGTGGACTTCGCGGCGCGGTACGGCCTGGGCGAGATGCGTGGCCTGTATGGCCAGAGCCGCGAGTTCTTCGGGTGTCAGCAGCGGCGCATGCTGGATATCCAATTGACCTGGTTTCTGCTTCCGTAGAAATGCAGCCCAGCCCATCACGGCGCGGGTACTGCGTCCAGCAAGCCCGCAATCAAATCATCCCGTGTCAGCTTGGCAAGCCGCGCTTCCAGACTGAGCATGATGCGATGACGCAAACAGTCCGCTGCCAGTTCGCGCACGTCGTCGGGTGTCACAAAATCACGTCCGCGCAGATAGGCCAGCGCTGCCGCAGTGTGCGCCAGCGCCAGTGCCGCACGCGGGCTGGCACCCACTTCGACGGCCTTGGAAAATTCGGCTTTGACCCCGCCGGGGTTGCGCGTGGCACGCACCAGCGCCACGATGTAAGACTCCACTGCTGGCGCAATATGCACCCTGGCAACTTCCTCGCGTGCGGTCAGCACCTGTTGCACATTCAGTACAGCGGCAAGCGGTGTGTGGCCGTCGGACAAATGCAAGGCGCGGTCTCTGCGCAAAATTTCTAGCTCTTCATCCTGGCTGGGGTAATCCAGCATCACATGCATTAAAAAACGGTCAAGCTGCGCTTCCGGCAGCGGATACGTGCCTGCCTGCTCCAGCGGATTTTGCGTGGCCATCACCATAAACAGCGGCGGCAGTGCGCGGGTTGATCCGCCCACCGTAATCTGCCGCTCCTGCATCGCTTCCAGCAGCGCCGATTGCACCTTGGCCGGGGCGCGGTTGATCTCGTCGGCCAAAATAATTTCGTTGAACAACGGGCCTTCAACAAAATGAAAGCGGCTTTCACGCGGGTCGTAAATATCCGTGCCGGTCAGGTCGCCCGGCAGCAAATCGGGGGTAAATTGAATGCGCTTGAAACCCGCATGGATGCCGCCCGCCAACGTTTTAACCGCCGTGGTTTTAGCCAGCCCCGGCAAACCCTCCACCAGCACATGCCCACCCGCCAGCAGGCCGATGATAAGCCGGTCGAGCAGCCTGGTCTGGCCGACGATGACGGTGGAAAGCGCGTTGCGCAGTTCGAGAATATGGGCTTGGCTGGACATGGAATGGGTCTCGCTGATTTTTGATGATGATCCCTGCAAACGGCTGGCTCGGCAATGGGATGAATGAGTCAGACCGTTAGGCGAGCGCGATACTGCCAAGGCGAATGTCGGCGATATCAACGGTCTCTGGATTGCCCCACCAGGGGACTCCGATTTGCTATGGGCTAAAGCCCATAGCAAACTCGTATGCCGCATCGCTACGCTCCTCGCAATGACGGGGTTAATCAGCATTGACCTAACGTGCCGGATTCAGGCGCGGATGGGTTTCATCACAGGCCAGCAAAACCACCAGCCCGGAAACAAACATGGCGGCGGCGGTAAACCAGAAACCGGCTTCGATGCCGCCGAACCAGGCCGCTACGCTACCCAATAATAGAGCCCCGATGCCGTAGCCGAGATCGCGCCAGAAGCGATAAATGCCAATCGCCGAGCCGCGCCAGTTGGGGTGGGCGATGTCGGACACGGCGGCGGAAAGTGTGGGATACAACAGCGCCATGCCGAAGCCCATGACGGCGGCGGCAAACGACCACCACAGCTCGCCCTCGCCCAGCAACACCAGTGCGACACCCGCGCCACACAGCCACATACCGGCGACGATGGGTTTCTTGCGACCGACACGATCCGACCAGTGGCCGGTAACAAACTGCGAGATGCCCCAGACAAAGCCGTACACGCCGACCACCCAGCCTATCCCGGCCAAACTCAGGCCATGCTGATAGAGATAAACCGGGAAGAACACCCATACTAGCGCATCGACAAATTTTTCCACCAGTCCAGCCTGGCTGATCGAGGCCATGCGCGCATCGCGCCACGACATCAGGGTGAAGACTTCCCAGGTGCTGGGGGTGTCGGTAATGTTTTGCGGGTAGTTTGGTCGTGGCCCGGTCATTAAACCTGCCGCATGTTTTTTGCCTTCGGCATGCGCCCACGGCAGCGTGTCTTTTACCCATAGCAGGGTGAGAAAACCGGCCAGACCAATCACCACCAAACCAAACATCAGCAAGCCTTCGCGTGCGCCATAAGCGGTGGCGAGATAGCCGGTTATCACCCCTGCGACCGCCACGCCGAAGTAACCCGCAAACTCATTTAAGCCGATGGTCAGCCCGCGTTGGTCGGCGGTGGTGAGGTCGAGCTTGGAAGTTTGCGTCATCGACCAGGTAAGCCCCTGATTGATGCCGAGCAATACCGTCGCCGCCACAATCCAGTTCCACGATGGCGCGTAGAGAATCATGAATGGCATCGGCACTGCCGCCAGCCAGCCGATGAACAAGACTTTCTTGCGGCCAATTCTTTCGGATAGCCGTCCCGCGACAAAATTGAGTGTGCCCTTGACGAAGCCAAAGGCGGTAACGAAGGCCATCAGCATCATGAACGAACCCTTGGCCACGCCAAATTCTGTTTCGGCCAGCGCGGGCACCACGGTGCGGAACATGCCGATGGTGAGGCCGACGAAAAACACCTGCACCAGTTGGTGCGAAAACTGCGCGAGATTGTTACGGATGCCGTAGCGGTAGTCCATCAAAGCTGCACGCCAAATTTTCGCAGCATGGGCAACAGCGCCAGATAAGTGACGATCGTTAAACCGGCTGACAATCCCAGACCCAGCCAGAAATCCATGCCGTGCCCCAGCACAAAGGCGAACACCACAAACAGCAGCAACGAAGGAATCACCAGCCAGAAAATCTGCCCGGATAAATCGGCAATCGCGGCGTTACTCACCCCGTCCAGTCGCATCCAGATAAACGCCAGCAAGGAGGTTAATGGCAGCGAGGCGACCAGCGCGGCAAAGCCGGACTGGCGCTTCGCTAACTCAGAAACAGCGACAATAATCAGCGCCGAAATCAGCACCTTGAGGATGTAATAGAACATGCTTAGACCACACCCAAATTCGCTTGCACCATACGATCCATTTCCGCCGGGCGCGGCGGAATGTCCTGCGTCAGCGCGGCGACGAATGCGGCTTTATCCATCGCCAGCATCGGATTCCAGCGCTTTTCAAAACCTATCGTGGAAACCGGTTTGCCGGAAATGCCCGCGCCGCACACGCTGCCCGCCACATGGCCTGCGTAAATTTCCAGCTCGGCGGGCAGATTTAGCAACTTGCTGTGCAGGCTGTCGTACAGCACCCCGGCCATTTCCGTTTCCTTGCCTGCCAGATCGGGTCGGCCTGCTGCGCCGACAAACAGCGTGTCGCCGGTGAGGACGAACCAGGGCGCGGGGTTTTCGCCTTGGGGTGCGCGGCGCTTGTCCGTGACCAGCAAACAGATCGAATCCGGCGTATGGCCGGGGGTATGCAGTACGTCGATTGCGACGTTGCCCACGGCGATGCGCTGGCCATCTTTGAGCGGCTCGAAATCAAACTTGACCCGTCCGGCATTGGCTTCGTGCAGGCAGTATTTACCGCCAGTGATTGAGGCTAAAGCTCGCCCGCCGGAGTAGTGATCGGCATGGACATGGGTGTCGATGATGTGGGTGATTTTTACGTTTTGTTTCGCGGCTTCGTCGATGAACCATTGCTCGTCGCCCAGCACCGGATCGACGGCGACCGCCACGTTGCAGGAACCGCAGCCAAACAGGTAAGAGAGCGTGGCTTCTTTGGTAGCAAATTGACGGAAGAACATGATGTGTCTCCTTAATTGTTGGTGTTAATTACTGGCGGTTGCAATTTCGACCGGCAATCCGGCGGCGCGCCATTCCGGCACGCCGTTTTGCAGGCGCATGGCCTGCATTCCATGATCGCGAAGCAGCGCGACCGCTTCCTTGCCCCACAGACAGAACGGGCCACGGCAATATGCCACCACCGGCTTCTTGCGCGGCAACTCCTTGATGCGTGAACGCAGTTCATTCAGGGGCATGGATTGCGCGTGCGGCAAATGCCCGGTGGCAAATTCTTCACGCGGGCGCACGTCGATCACCGTCACCTCACCGCGTGCTGCGCGTTGCAGTAATTCATCGGGTTGCAGCGGCGAGAGCTCGTCGCTGTATTGAGCCAGTTGCGCCAGCGCCAGTTGCAGTTCGACCAGCCGGTCTTCTGCCAGCGCCCGCAGCGCCACCCAAAAATCGCCCACCGCCAGTGAAGACAACCGGTAGTGCATGTATTTCCCATCGCGCCGCGTTTCCACCAGTTGCGCCTGACGCAACGCCTTGAGATGGGCGCTGGCGAGCTTGACTGAAATCTGCGCATCGTTCGCCAACGCTTCAACGGTTTTTTCGCCCTGACAAAGAATCTCGATCATCTCCAGCCGCTTGGGGCTGGAGATGGCCTTGCCCATCCGAGCGACCTGGGCGTACAGATGATCTTTGGTGGTGCGGCTGGAGGTGGCCATGATTGAGTAACCGGTCTAACATTCTAATGATTATTAGAATATAGGATACCCACCACTCATTACAAGCGGTTTTTTTACCTGCGGCGCACTCAAATCCCAAGCGCAACATGACTCAACGGCGCGTTTCTGGTAGTTTCTGCCGATGTCACGTCCGCAATGCCTTGGCCGCTTCCACCATGTTCCGCAACGCCGCCTCCGTCTCTGGCCAGCCGCGTGTTTTCAGGCCGCAGTCGGGGTTGACCCAGAGGTTTTCCGGCGCGATAACGGCGGCGGCTTTTTTCAGCAGCCGGGTCATTTCTGCCACGTCCGGTACGCGCGGGCTGTGGATGTCGTACACGCCCGGGCCGATTTCGTTGGGATAGTTGAATTCGCCGAAGCCGCGCAGCAGTTCCATGTCCGAGCGGCTGGTTTCGATGGTAATCACGTCGGCATCCATGGCGGCGATGGCGGGCAGGATGTCGTTGAACTCCGAATAACACATGTGGGTGTGGATTTGCGTGCTGTCTGCCACACCGGAGGCGCTGACGCGGAATGCCCGGCTTGCCCAGTCCAGATAGCGTTGCCAGCCAGACTGGCGCAACGGCAGACCCTCGCGGTAGGCGGGTTCGTCAATTTGAATCACGGCGATGCCAGCTTTTTCCAGATCCACGACTTCATCGCGCACCGCCAGCGCGATTTGCAGGCAGGTTTGCGCACGTGGCTGGTCGTCGCGCACAAATGACCATTGCAAAATCGTTACCGGGCCGGTGAGCATGCCTTTCATCGGTTTAGCGGTGAGCGATTGCGCATAAGCAGTCCAGTCCACGGTCATCGGCGCTAAGCGCGACACGTCGCCAAAAATAATCGGCGGTTTGACGCAACGCGACCCGTAGCTTTGCACCCAACCGTTTTGGGTAAAGGCAAAACCGGCCAACTGTTCGCCAAAATATTCCACCATGTCGTTGCGCTCGGCCTCGCCGTGTACCAGTACGTCCAGGCCGATATTCTCTTGCTGGCGCACGGCGTGGGCGATTTCCTGCTGCATGGCGGCGCGGTATTGCGCTTCGTTCAACGCGCCGTTTTTGAATTGGGCGCGGGCGGCGCGGATTTCCGGCGTTTGCGGAAACGAGCCGATGGTGGTGGTGGGATACGCCGGCAGATTCAGCCGTGCGCGTTGCGCCTGCTGGCGCACCGGAAACGGACTGGCGCGTTTGGCATCGTGTTCCTGCAAATCGGCCAGACGTGCACCCACCGCCGCGTGATGCACGTGCGTTGAATTGCGGCGCGATTCCAGCGCGGCGGCGTTGTCGTCCAATTGTTTGGCTACCGCTTCGCGGCCTTGATTGAGCGCGGTTTTCAATAGCGAAATTTCAGCGATCTTTTCATCGGCAAATGCCAGCCAATTTTTGATTTCCGGGTCGAGCCGGGTTTCCTGCAAAAGGCTCACCGGCACATGTTGTAACGAACAGGACGGCGCAATCCACAGCCGGTCGCCCCATTTGGATTGCAGTCCGCGCAGACGCTCCAGCGCTGCGCCGAGGCTGGTTTTCCAGATGTTGCGCCCGTCGATGATGCCCACGCTCAACACCTTGTGCGCGGGTAGCCAGTCGATCACCGTCGCCAGTTCTTCGCTGGCACGCACCGCATCCACATGCAGCCCGGCGGTCGGCAGTTTGGTGGCGACAATCAGGTTGTTGTGCAACGCGCCGAAATAATTGGCCAGCAGAATTTTGACTCCTGCGCCATTCAGTGCGTGATAAGCGCGTTCGAACGCCTGCCGCCATGCGTCGGGCAAATCCAGACTCAGAATCGGCTCGTCGATTTGCACCCATTCCACGCCAAGTTTTTTCAAGCGGGCAAGAATTTCGCCGTACACCGGCAATATCCGCTCAAGCAGATCGAGCTTGTCGAGGCTTTCCTGTTTTGCTTTGGATAACCACAGAAACGTCAACGGCCCGATCAATACCGGCTTGGGGTTAAAGCCCGCCGCCTGCGCTTCGGCCACTTGCTCGAACAGCGATTCTGCCCCCAAATGAAAGGCGGACTCCGCCGTCAGTTCCGGCACCAGGTAGTGGTAGTTGGTGTCGAACCACTTGGTCATTTCCAGCGCCC
>JAYUCZ010000239.1:0-3160 GCA_043740065.1 Thiobacillaceae bacterium
AGTCGTTGGCGCCGAATCACTTCACTCCGCCGCATCCGCCTTCACAAACGCCAGAATCACCTCGCGCACTACCTTGCGCTGCGCCACCGGCAGCTTGAGAAAAGCCTCAAACACCTCGCGCTCCTGATAGCCGATGCCTTCGTCCCAGCGTTTTTGTTTGGCGCGTACACGCTGGGCAACGTGATCGCCATAACGCAGCACATGCGGCTCCACATTCAGCCATTCCGCCAAGGCCTGCAATTTCTCCTGCGACGGAATCGCCTCGCCGCGCAACCAGCGGGAAACAGCCTGAAACGTCACCGAACGACCCCAGTAGTGACTGTTGAAGCCTTTCTCCAGCACCCCCGGCCGCGCCTCGTAGCCAGCAGCCACCATCGCATCCCGCAACCTTTCGGCAAATTCGGCTTTTTCGTCCATGCCCCGGAAGTTAAATTCCGGTAGCGGTCTTATTAAACTTCGTGTTGTACTATTTGTTAAATTGTTAATTGAACTTCCGGTTGCATGGGTTTCCCAGCAAACCGGAAACACTCCATGCCCAAGTCCCTGCTCGAACAACTGCCGGAAATCGTCGCAACTGAGTCAGTTGATTTCCATGCCACCTATAACGGCCTCGTAGCGGACGTTCGCAGTGAATATCTTTCTGATAGCCAAACCTTTCCTTGGATTGTTGGGTTTTCCGGCGGCAAGGACAGCACGCTGGTTGCCCACTTGGTTTTTTCAGCGCTTCTGGATGTTTCGCCCAGCCGTCAGCTACGCCCGGTGCATATTGTCGCCAATGACACGCTCGTAGAAAGCCCGCTGGTTGTGGCGCACCTGCACCAGTCTTTGCAGGAAATCCGCACTGCCGCTGACACGCTCAAGCTGCCGATTACTGTCGCCACCACCACCCCAAAAGATGAGCACACTTTCTGGGTGCTACTGATTGGCAAAGGCTACCCCAGCCCCAATTCACAAATGCGCTGGTGTACCGATCGCCTGAAAATCCAGCCGACCAGTAATTACATTCGTAATCAGGTTGCGGCCTGCGGCTCAGCCATCATTCTGCTGGGGGTGCGACGCGACGAATCCGAAGCACGCCGCAAGCGCATCGACAGTTACGGAAACGGAACAGATTCACGTCTGCACCCGCACAAAGACCTGCAAGGCGCTTTTGTCTACCGCCCGATTGTTGATCTTTCGACCGACCATGTGTGGGAAATTCTTGCGAGTCATACGCCTCCCTGGGGCGGTGCGCACGACCGTCTGATCAAACTCTATCGAGATGCCGCAGGCGGCGAATGCCCCATCGTTCTATCGCAGGAAGATGCTCCCGGCTGCGGTACTAATTCCAGTCGGTTTGGATGCTGGACTTGCACCGTTGTGGAAAAAGACAAGAGCCTGCAAGGCTTTGTGGATAGCGGAAATCGTCAGTACTCGCCGTTGATTGAGTTTCGCGACTGGCTGCGCGAAATCCGTAACGACCCCACGCTGCGCCAGGGAAGACGTCGCAATGGCAAGATCACCGTCATCAATGACAAGCTGATTCCCGGCCCTTTCACGCTAGATGCGCGCCACCTGATTCTTGACCGGCTATTACAAACGCAACAGGCATACGGCGACACCCTCATCACCGAACACGAAATCGACACCATCAAACGCATCTGGGTGAGCGACCTGCTTGCCATGAATACACCGGGAGACGACGCATGACCCAAAACCGCAACGCCATTGCTCAGCAACACGAAGTCGATGACTTGCCCCTGTGGAGAGATGAAGACGCCCACCAGGTATTACAGCAAACACTTGCACAATACGGCGTGGATGAAGAAGTCTTTGCCCGCTTGCTGTCAGCTTGCCGGGAGCGCGCTCACCAACAGCGTCATCGTGGCATCACGGCTGACTTCGATGAAATCTTCCAGTCCATTGGTGTCGAGGTTTAATCCATGTGGCTTTCACGCGTCGAGCTACTAAATTTCAAAAGCTATCGCCAGCAGGTTTTTACATTTCCCCAACCGGGAAGTGGCAAGAATCTGGTCCTGATTGGCGGGATTAATGGCTACGGCAAAACCACCCTGCTCGAAGCGCTATATGTCGGCCTGTATGGCGAAGAGGCCGTCAAACATAAGGCACTTGATAGCGCAGGGTTGAAGGCAAAAAGCTACGGTAGTTTTCTCGAAGTTGCCTTTCACCGGCTGGCACCGAACAACGGCGATGACCGCATGGAAGTTCAAGTCGAATTTACACGCGAAGATGGCGGCGCATTGCGCGTCACCCGCAAATGGTTTTTCAACGGACGGGGCAAATACAGCGACCAGAAAGTGATAGTCGAAACACGCGCCCAAACCGGCGCGTGGATGCACCGCGCAGAAGGCGAGTTGCCAGAACTCCTGGAGAGCTATGCCACCCCGCCTTGGCTTGCGCCTTTCTTCTTTTTCGACGGCGAAAAAATTGCCGGCCTGGCCGATGAAGATCGCACCGGCTGGGTTCTGTCTGGGCTGGAGAACCTGTTGGGCGTCAAGTTGGTGAAAGAATTACGCGAGCAACTAACCGCCTATATCGACAAAAAGCTGCGTGAAGCGGGCGGGGTCGATGAGCAACGTGTCGAGCAGATGAAAAACACTCTGGAAAAAGACAAGGCCAAGGAATCGGCGCTACGCGAATCCATGGCTGAGCTGAGACAACGACACGGCAACGCCAAGGATGAACGTGATCGTTTCAGCAACCAGCTTGCCGGGCTAGCCCAAGGTAGCGATGCACGTACCGTGGCAGAAGTCGCCCAAAGTCGCAGCCGCGCCGAAGCCGAAGTAACTCAAAACTGGAAACGGCTGCGCGACTTGTATGCCGGACCATTGCCCCTGCAGTTGATTCGCCGCGAGTTGCAGGACTCACTTGCGAACACATTGGAAAGAGAAGACTCACTAAGCGAATGGGAACAAAGCAAATCGCGTATGCAGCCTAACTGGGAAAAGTTTCGTAACACATTCTTTAGCTCGCCCTGGATTGGCGGGCTCTGCCACCTACCCGGTGCACGGGATTCATTGGATAAAACGCTGTCCGAAGCGTGGGAAAGCCTGCATTACCCACGCCCGGAAAACTGTTCAGATACCGTCTGGCACAGCTATCTTCAGTCCAATGAGCGCCGAAAGCTGGAAGACATGCGCGCGAAAAGCCAAGTTTCGTC
>JAYUCZ010000240.1:0-3136 GCA_043740065.1 Thiobacillaceae bacterium
CAGCACGCGCCCCGCAACGCGCATCGCGTCGCGCGCCTGCACCAGGCCATAGACTTCGCGCCCTTTCTCGAACAGCGGCGTTTCAGGCGAGTTCAAGTATTTAGGAGTGTCCTCGGCCTTCATCACGCGGCCGCCGAAGCCGATCACCGCGCCGCGCGCGTTGAGGATCGGGAACATGATGCGGTCGCGGAAGCGGTCGTAGCGCTTGCCTTCGTTACTGATGACCAAGCCAGCTTCCACCAGCGAAGCACTTTGATAATCCGGCATCACCGCTTCCAGACCTTGCCAAGCATCGGGCGCGTAACCCAAGCCAAAGCGGGCGGCAATCTGGCCAGTCAGGCCGCGCTTTTTTAAATATTCAACCGCGCGCGGGCTGGTTTTAAGTTGCTCTTTGTAGAAGGCGGCGGCTCTGGCCATGAAGTCGGTTAAATCCGGATTGGCTTTTGGTTTTGCCTGGAAGCTGGTGTCTTCCGGAACGGCAAGACCCGCTTCGTCAGCCAGACTTTTAACCGTATCGACAAACGACAGCCCACCATATTCCATCAAAAAACCAATCGCCGTACCGTGTGCGCCGCAGCCAAAGCAGTGGTAGAACTGCTTGGTGGGACTGACCGTGAAGGAGGGGGTTTTTTCGCCGTGAAACGGACAGCAAGCCTGATAGTTTTGCCCGGCTTTTTTAAGCGGCACGCGCCGATCAATCACATCAACGATGTCGATGCGATTGAGCAACTGGTCGATAAAATCGCGGGGGATCATGCCCCGGATGTTACTTTGATTAGCCCAGTTTTGGCCTAACCCAATTTGGCCTAACCCAATTTGGCCTTGACCAGCCCGGACACTTTGCCCATGTCCGCCTTGCCCGCCAGTTGCGGTTTAAGCATGCCGATGACCTTGCCCATATCCTTGGGGCTGGCCGCACCGGTGCTGGCAATCGCCGCGTCGATGGCGGCGGCAATTTCGGCTTCGCTCATTTGTGCGGGTAGATAGGTGGCCAAAATGGCCAATTCTGCGGTTTCCACATCCACCAGGTCTTGCCGTCCGGCTTGCCCAAACTGGCTGATGGAATCCTTGCGCTGCTTGATGAGTTTTTCCAGAATCGCCAGCACGGCGGCATCGTCCAGTTCCACGCGCTCATCGACTTCTTTTTGTTTGAGCGCGGCAGATAACAAGCGCAAGGTGTTCAGGCGCAGGGTTTCTTTGGCCTTCATTGCGGTTTTGATGTCGTCGAGAATTTTGGTTTTGAGATTCATGGCAGAACTCCAGAAATGACAAAGGCGGAGTTAAGACTCCGCGCCAGGCTCAAATAGAAAAAGGCGGTAAACCGCCTTTTTTGCTAACGCGGGTCAAGGATCAACAGCTTTAGTACATCTTGGGCGGCAGCGTTTGGCTGCGCAGACGCTTGTGGGTACGCTTGACGGCGGCGGCGAGTTTGCGCTTACGTTCGGCGGTGGGCTTCTCGTAAAATTCGCGGGCGCGCAATTCGGTCAACAGACCGGTTTTTTCAACAGCACGTTTGAAGCGGCGCAGGGCGACGTCGAACGGCTCGTTTTCTTTAAGTTTGATGTGCGACATGTGAAGATGCTTCCTTGACCGGGAAAAAACGCGAATAATAGCAGCCTTTCCCCAGTCTTTCCAGTCCTTAAATCTCCCAATGCGCGTACTGGGTATCGAATCCTCTTGTGATGAAACCGGTGTTGCGGTCTATGACACCGACAAAGGCTTGCTCGCGCATCGTCTGCATTCGCAAATTGCCATGCATCAGGAATACGGCGGCGTGGTGCCGGAACTGGCCTCGCGTGACCATATCCAGCGGGTTTTACCCTTGGTGCGCGAAGTGCTGAGTGAGTGTTCGCTCTCAATTAAACAATTGGACTGCATCGCCTATACCCAAGGCCCCGGGCTGGCTGGCGCGTTACTGGTGGGCGCGGGGTTTGCCCGCTCGCTGGCCTATGCGCTAAACATTCCGGCCATTGGTGTCCATCATCTGGAAGGCCATTTGCTGTCTCCGCTGCTGGCCGACCCGCGTCCCGACTTTCCGTTTGTGGCCTTGCTGGTGTCAGGCGGGCATACGCAACTGATGCACGTGACCGGCGTGGGCGGATACGAAACTTTGGGCGATACGCTGGACGATGCCGCAGGCGAAGCCTTCGATAAAACCGCGCAATTGCTGGGTTTGGGTTATCCGGGTGGCCCGGCTGTATCCAAACTGGCCGAAAGCGGCGATCCGCTGCGATTCAAATTGCCCCACCCCATGCGCCATTCCGGCGATCTTAATTTCAGCTTTAGCGGCCTGAAAACTGCCGTGCTGACCTTACGCAACAAACATCCAGAAGCGACAGCGCAAGCCGACATCGCCGCCGCGTTTCAAAGCGTGATGGTGGATGTGCTGGCAGAAAAATCCATGCAAGCCTTAAAACAAACCGGCAGTAAACGGCTGGTGGTGGCAGGCGGAGTAGGCGCTAACAAACAGCTACGCCAACGGCTGCTGGCAGACACCGAAAAACGCGGCATCCAAGTGTATTTTCCACCGCTGGATTTATGCACCGACAATGGCGCGATGATTGCCTTTGCTGGCGCGTTGCGCCTGCATCTGGCGCAAACCGGTGCGGGCGCATTCAACGTCAAGCCGCGCTGGGATTTACAGGAATTAGCACGTATATGACCGACGAAGTGCGCTTGTCAAAACGCATGGCCGAATTGGGGCTATGTTCGCGCCGCGAAGCCGACGACTACATTGCCAAAGGCTGGGTAAAAGTGGATGGCATCGTGGTTGATGTGCTGGGCAGCAAAGTTTTACCCAGCGCAAAAATCACCCTGGAATCTCGCGCCACGGCCAGCCAGCAACAACTCGCCACCATCCTCATCCACAAGCCTGTAGGTTACGTGTCCGGCCAGGCCGAAGATGGCTACAAACCGGCTGCGGCGCTCATCACCTCCTCCAGCCAGTGGCTGGAAGATGCCAGCGGGCGCAAATATTCCCTTGCCCTGTTCAAAGGTCTCGCCCCGGCGGGCAGGCTGGATATTGATTCCACCGGCTTGCTGGTATTGACCCAGGATGGCCGCATTGCCCGGCAACTCATCGGCGAAAACTCCGACATCGAAAAAGAATATCTGGTGCGCGTCAGCTTTGGCAACG
>JAYUCZ010000241.1:0-7429 GCA_043740065.1 Thiobacillaceae bacterium
GTCAACAACAGCGTCGCCACATAAAACAGCACAACATAAAACAGGGAAAGCGTGGACATAAGTCAGCCAGTATTCCGGTGATAAACGTCAGAAACAAGCGGCAGCTCTTTCGAGCCACCGCCTCTTGTGCAACTCGCTACCAAACGTGCGATAGCTTAGATGCAGCCGGTGGGCTTGGGCAGGCCAGCAATCTTGCAAGCTTGCTTGCCGGGGCCAAACGGGAACAGGTCGTACAGATACTTGCTGGTGCCTTTATCGGGGCCGAGCTTCTTGCCAATGGCTTTGGTCAACACGCGAACGGCGGGTGCAATTTGATACTCGTCGTAGTATTCGCGCAGGAAGTTGACCACTTCCCAATGGCTGTCGGTCATTTCAATGTTTTCGCCCTTGGCCAGCTCAGCTGCTGCTTCAGGAGTCCACTGGCTCAAATCGGTCAGAAAACCTTCTTCGTCAGTTTCAACTGTGATGCCGTTTATTTCTAGTCCCATGATTCAACTCCTGTAGAAAACACTTAAAAAATACAATAAACCATCCAAGGTGAAAATTTAGAGCCAGGATTGCACGCTGTCGTGCCCTGCCACCAAATCCACAAAACCACCGTAGTCCACCATGTTCACGCCATCCATCAAACGCGTCTGGAGGCCGCGAGCATCAGAGTCCGGCTGCAACACATACACCGGCATTCCGGCAGCTTTTAAACTGGCTTCCGTCGCGCTGTTTTTGGTCGCGGCATACACGCCGTCCTCGATCAGCAACAGTGCGCCGCCTTCCTTCTTGGCGATGCGCAACACACCAGACAGCGCATTGGTATCGAAGGGAGATTTGTTCACAATATGCAGCATTTTCATTTCTCCTTAGAAGCTGATAACCACGTCCTGCCGCGCCATCATGTCGCCCATTTCAGCAGCGGACATCACTTGCACATCAACCAGCAGGTCTTCTTCGGACAAGCCACGCATTTCCAGTGACTCGCGCTCAACATACAGCTTTTCGATGTCGTAGCCTTCCAGCGCACGGTAGGTCGGAGAAAAGTTCTTCATCTCGATACCTGCGGTCTTCTGGCCTTTAACCAGCTGGAACACGCCATCGTCAGCAAACGCCAAGCTGACATCCTGATCAAACGCGGCGGAAATCAGCACGACTTCCAAACCTTCCAGCGCGTAGATCGTGCCATACGGGGCTTTGCGGTTCACAAACATGAACTTTTTAACCACGCCGCCTTCTTCGAAATCCATATCGTCAGACATATTTTTATCCCTAAACTAATGTCAGTCGCCAAACACGACCAGGCGGTCGGATTCGACACCGGCTTCAACCAGTTGCCCCAGCCCGGAAATACGAAAACCAGGCGCGATATTGTCGGCAGTTTTGCCTTGACGTTTGGCTTCGTTTTCATCCAGCAGACCACGACGCTGAGCGGCAGCAATACAGATCACCAGATCAATATTGTTGTTTGTCCCCATATCAGACCAGCGGTTGACAACATTGCGATCATCTTGCGGGGGAACCGTCAGACGCGTGCCGTTATTGACACCGTCATGATAGAAAAACACCCGCATGATTTCATGGCCCTTGGCAATCGCCGCCTTGGCAAACTGATACGCAGTATCGCTTGCCTGATGGGTGTAGGGCCCCTCACTTACCATAATCGAGAATTTCATACCTGAATCCGAGCAGTCTCTAAGTGTTTAACAATGCCATGCCCGCAAGCCGAAGCCGGCGGGCATGTTTTCCAGCCTATCGTTTAGAACCGGATGTGGTTGGAGGCGTTCAGGGTTGCACGCGAACCGCGCCAGTCATCAATATGATACTTGGTGAAGGGCAGACCGGTTTTTTCGAAGAAACGCGGCCAGCCAATCCGGTCGATCCAGTCAATCATGCGCTCCCAAGGGCGACCATCAGCCTTGTAAACAGCAAGAATGTTCTTCACGACAGCGCCAGTTTCAGGCCAGCGCGGAGCATTGTTGGGCAGACCGGCGGCCACCAGCTTGTGGAAGGTCGGCTTGGAACGCGCGTTGGAGTTCTTGCCACCCACCCAGATCGCAATCTTGGAATGCTCGGGATCGTTGATCTGCATCGGCGGGCAGGGTGGGAAACAGGCGCCGCAGCAGATGCATTTCTTCTCATCCACTTCCAGCGAAGGCTTGCCGTTCACCAGCGCGGGACGAATCGCCGCCACCGGGCAACGCGCCACCACCGAAGGACGCTCGCAAACGTTGGCCACGAGGTCGTGGTTGATTTTTGGCGGCTTGGTGTGCTGCATGATAATGGCGATGTCAGCCTGACCGCCGCAGTTAATTTCGCAACAGGAGGTGGACAGCTTGACGCGGTTAGGCATTTCGCACTTGATGAAGTCGTCGTACAACTCATCCATCAGCGCCTTGACCACGCCAGAAGCGTCGGTGCCGGGAATGTCGCAATGCAGGAAGCCCTGGGTGTGCGAAATCATCGACACCGAGTTCTTGGTACCACCAATAGGGTAGCCCGCATCGTTCAGCGCCTTGATCAGCGGCTCAACTTTCGCTTCGTCGGCAACCATGTATTCAATGTTGGAACGTGCGGTAAAACGCACGAAACCGTCGCCAAAATTGTCGGCGATGTCGGACAGCTCACGAATGGTGTAAACGTCCAGTTGACGTGCGGTGCCGGCCTTGACCGTCCAGATCGCGTCGCCGCTCTCGGCACGGTGATACAGCACACCGGGCTTGGGGTGAGAGTGAAACACCCACTTGCCATAGTTTTTCCTCATGACCGGATGCATGAAGGGCATCGGATCGGGAGCGCCGCTTTCAATCGGGGTACGCATAGTAGCCATGTTGGTAATCTCCAGAATTTTAAAATGCCGCGCAGACCAACCAATGTCCGCGCGACTTAATGCCAGTTAACAATTAAGCGCTTTTACGCGCTTCCCACTTGGCTACTTCTTCTTCCCAGTTATCCATACGGACATACGGGTTGTTACGCGGTTCGGCGATCATGTTGGGATCGACTTCCAGACCAATACCGTCGAGGAAGTTAACCAGACCGATACGATCAATCATCTCACCGGTACGCTCGTGCTCCAGCGCGTTTTCAGCAAAGAAATCGAGAATATTGCGCGCCAGATCACCTAGCTTTTCGTAGTCTTCGTCGGATTCCAGCTTCATGAACGGAACCACCACAGTACCCATGGTCGCACCAATCTTCAGCACGCCCTTGCCGCCAACCAGAATGGTGACACCCTTGTCTTTACCGGGCAGCAAGCCGCCGGGGATGACGTTCAGGCACTGCATACAACGCACGCAGTTGTGGTTGTCGATTTCCAGGCAATCTTCAGCATCTACCGCCACGGAGACAAAGCCGTCGGCCTTGCTTTCGGTGCCGATTTTCTTCATCGACAGCGCCTTGGACGGGCACATGTTGATCATCTGGTTGACCATTTCGGCCTTGCCGTAGGTGGCAACCCATTCTTTTACCAGACCTTCGTTGACCTGGATGTTGTCGCGCCAGGTGCCCAGGGTGGCCATGTCGGAACGCTGGATGGCGTTCACGCAGTCATTGCCGCAACCGGAGAACTTGAACTTGAATTTATAAGGCAACGCCGGACGATGCATATCATCCAGGTTGTTGTTAATCACAGTGCGCAGGGCGCGAGCTTCGTCGTAGCAGGACATTTCGCAACGTGCGGCACCAACGCAGGACATGGAAGTACGCAGCGCGGGACCCGCACCACCCATGTCGAAACCACCTTCGTTGAGCTCGTCAAATGCGGGCTGCACGTTTGCGGTTTTGATGCCCTGGAACATGATGTCGCCAGACTGGCCGTGGAAAGCAATCAGGCCAGAGCCATGCCTTTCCCACACATCGGCCATCCAGCGCAGCGTCTTGGTGTCGTAGTGCATACCAGCGGGCGGCTGGATACGCAGGGTGTGGAACTCGGCCGCATCAGGGAAGACGGGCTTGTGGTTTTCGTCTTTCAGTTCGGTGAAACGGGGAATTACGCCGCCGCCATAACCGAACACACCGACCGTACCGCCCTTCCAGTAACCTTTGGTGTTGCGGTAGGACGTTTCCAGTTGACCCATCAGGTCAACCATCATGTCGTTGTCTTTAGCCAGGCGCTTGAGGCCGGTCACAAAACTGGGCCAGGGACCGCTTTCCAGCTGGTCGAGCATGGGCGTGTCATGCATTTTCTTAGCCATGTTTTACTCTCCAATTCAAAATGTTCAGGGATGACAAAAACTACAAAAAACTCACATGTGAATTCACGGCTGGGACGGGATCAGCGTCCGACTCCCACAAAAAAACCAGGGAACCCATAAACCGAATCCGGATACTACGCCCCCGTTTCAGCTTCAGACCATTATCAGGATGGGTTAATCCTACCTACCCAAATGGGTTATATCCCCACCCCCTGTCCGGGCGGCTTTCCATCCGAGCCAGTCGGTGCGACACTCCGGGAAGCCCCGAATATTAGCACTAGACATTATTGAACTCCAGCGGCCACGTACTTGACCGGCTTCGGCAATGACAATGCAAACAATAACGCATTGAATGCAAAACAATTATTAACAATTTTTTAACTTTCGTGAGCATGCATGGACGACACCGAGATCAACAGCCTGGACAAATTTACGGCCTCGCCTTACCGCCAGGATATTGAGCTCCAGCATGTCAACCACCGAGCCAACTACGTCACGCTGCGGGTACGCATTCGGGAAATCAAGCGCTTTACGATTTTCGACATTGACCCGCTGACCGCAAAGCGCTGGGGACAAACCATGCTGGACTGGGCGGCTGCGCACGAAGGCCAGCCCGCCCAGGAAGCCACCACTGAAGCCCTCGCTGAAGGAGAACTCAAATAGGCTGGCTATATGAGGATCATACGGAAGCGAGTGATATTGATGTCTCCGCTGTTTCGGATATTCAGTTTGCGCTGAAAGGCGGCACTTTGCCTTTGGATCATGCCTGGCTGGTTTATCAGGGGCTGCGCTCGATTGCGCCGTGGATCGCCGAAGACGAAAGCATCGGCATCCACCCGGTATTGGGCATCGACACCGGCAACGGTGAAATGATTCTGAACCACCGCACCAAGCTGACGCTACGCGCCCCGGCTGCGCGCCTGGATGATCTGGCAAAACTTGGCGGGCAAAATTTCCCGGTTAATGAGCGCACGCTTACTTTGGGCGCAAGCAAAATCAAAGCGTTGCCGCAATACACCCCGCTGTATGCGCACACGGTCTGCACCGGGCATGATGATGAAAATGCATTTACCCAGGACATTCTGGGTTATCTGGATGCCCTGGATATTCACAGCCGTTTTATTTGCGGCAAACCCCAAAAATTCTTTGATGGTGAGAAAATAGCCACCGGCTATAGCCTGATGCTGCACGGCCTGCCCATTGAACATGCTATCCGTATTCAGCAACAAGGGCTGGGCTTGCATCGCAAACTGGGTTGCGGGATATTTATCCCGCACAAATCCATTACTGCGGTCGGCGCGATCGACGCAGTGTAGTTTTTACTTTGTTCAACCAACTTAAATAGGAGTGTCAATCATGGGAGTCATGTACAACGGCGAAGAACTGGAAACCGGCGAAGAAGACTTTCTGCTGGAGCCGGTTTATGACGACGAAATCTGCCCGATCCTGGCAGAAATAGAAAAAATCACCCTCACCGACGATCACTGGTTTGTGATTCGCTGGTTGCGTGAGCAATACAAAACCGAAGGCCAGACCCCCAATTTCCGCAACATGCTCAAGGCGCTGGACGAAGAAGACGACAGCAAAGACTGGAAAGCCCTGCTCTACACCCTGTTCCCCAACCAGCCCGCCCGTCAAGCTGTGCGCGTGTCCGGCCTGCCCAAGCCTTACGGTAAAGGCGGCTATTAATACGGCGACATCTATCGCTTTAAATCGCCCGCGCCTGCCGTCCAAAACATCGGCGGGCGGCGGGCGATTTGTTTCAGGGCCACAGCTAATTCCATGAGCTACACGACGTTAATCTCCACCCAGGAACTGGCAACCCAATCGGGCAACCCCAACTGGGTCGTGTTCGATTGCCGTTTTGCCTTGACCGACCCGGATGGCGGACGTCTGGCTTACGCAGAAGGACACATCCCGGGCGCACGTTATGTGCATCTGGACGAAGACCTTGCCGGCCTGGCTACGCCGGACAGCGGACGTCACCCTTTGCCAGACCCCAAAACCCTGAGCGAGAAACTCTGCCGCTGGGGCGTTGGCATCAATCGCCAGGTCGTGGTGTATGACGACAGTTACGGCTCGATGGCGGCGCGCATGTGGTGGCTGTTGCGCTGGCTGGGGCATCCCGATGTGGCGCTGCTGGATGGCGGCTATCCCAAGTGGCAGCGGGAAAAACGCCCCATCGCCAAGGAAGCGCCGGTTGACATTCATCATGCCTCCTGCCCATCCCTTCCGGAGCGCAGCCAGTGGACAAGCGCCGAGGAAGTGATGGAAGCGCTGTCCGACAAGAAAACGCGCCTGCTTGATGCACGACCAGACCGGCGTTTTTCGGGCGAATATGAACCGTTTGACCCGGTGGCCGGACATGTACCGGGCGCGATCAACTGGCCGTTTGACGAGAACCTGGACTTTGACGGCACGTTTCTCGCGCCCGAAGCCCTGCGCGAAAACTATCAGGCCCTGCTGAAAGGCGCAGCACCACACCAGGTCATCCACATGTGCGGCTCTGGTGTCACCGCCTGCCACAACATTCTGGCCATGGAAGCCGCCGGCCTGCCCGGCTCGCGCCTGTACCCGGGTTCGTGGAGCGAATGGATTGCCGACCCTGCCCGTCCCGTCGCAACAGGAGAATAGACATGAGTGGCATACGCGTTAAAACTAGCTGGTTTCGTGAAGGTGATGACCCCAGAGGCCCGCAGGAACAAGCCTCGGCTTTCGCCGTCACGCTATGGAAACTGGCGGACAAAGCGGTGATTAACTTGTCCCATGCGGATTACGACATCATCACCCCGCAACGCGGCTTTACCCTGCTGACGGAAGTGATCGCCTACATGGTGCAGATTGTTGACCGTTTGGTGTATGGCCGCATTGACAATGAAGAACGCTCGGAATTGATTGGCGCACTGGGCGTAAAAATGGCGGAAATCATCGAATTCAACATCCACGAGGTGATGAACGACCACGACCATCCTTACGTTGAAGCCATACTCAACAAATTCAACCAGCGCTGGAACGACTACGCCGAGTTCGACTACGACCCGGAAAATCCCAACTTCCTGGTCAAACGCTATCTGGCTGGCTGCCTGCGTGACGTGATGGAAGCACGCGACCAATCCTGGATTGCTGATCAGATTATTGACATCGAAGCACCCATTTTTCTGGGTCCCATCAAACAGCAGATCGATGCGTTTTACCCAAAATATCAACCCCCCGCAGAAGACTGATCTTGATCCATCCTGACAGCCCCT
>JAYUCZ010000242.1:0-3133 GCA_043740065.1 Thiobacillaceae bacterium
AGCCATGCCGGGGTACATGTCGGTGTACTCGTGGGTTTCGCCTGCAATGGCGGTTTTCAGATTGTCACCGGTCGGGCCAAACGTCATCCCGGTTGCGGGGTCGCCGCAGGTTTCCAGGTATTCCAGATGGCCGTGTGCGTGGCCGGTTTCGCCTTCCGCGGTGGAGCGGAACACGGAGGCGACATCGTTGTAGCCCTCGACGTCGGCTTTTGCTGCGAAATACAAATAACGGCGATTAGCCTGAGATTCGCCGGCAAACGCGGCTTTCAGGTTGTCTTCGGTTTTGGAACCTTTGAGTTGCATATCACTCTCCATGGGTTAAGTTAAGCAGAAATCTCGCTGAGTGCCTGGAAGATACAAGCCCGGGTACTAAGGAAATCAGGAAATTAGACTAAGTCTAAAGCCTGAACGAAGAATAAACCGATGACGATAAAAGTGTCAACCATCAGCGTGAAAAAGTTGCGTTTGACTTTCAGTATTTATATTCACAAGCAAACTTGCTCCCCTTGGCACTTCAGGGTTTTACCGCAACGCCCCCCTCTCTTGCAGGTACACTCTAATCAGATAGGAGCCCAACATGAGTAAGAAAGTCCAAAAAACCGACGCCGAATGGCGCGCCAAAATGGCACCGGAACAGTACCATGTATGCCGTGAAAAAGGCACTGAGCGGGCGTTCAGCGGTGCTTACTGGGATCACCACGAGCACGGCGAGTATCGCTGCTCGGCCTGTGGTGAACCGCTTTTTTCGTCTGAAACCAAGTTTGATTCCGGCACGGGTTGGCCGAGCTTTTATGCGCCCGCCACCCCCGATGCAATTGGCGAAGAGGCGGATGGCAGCCATGGCATGAGTCGCACCGAAGTGGTGTGTAATAGCTGTGGCGCGCATCTGGGACATCGGTTTCCGGACGGACCGGCGCCCACAGGGCAACGCTATTGCATCAATTCGCTGTCCTTGAAGTTTGAAAAGAAATAGAGCGCATCTTTGCAAATTTTTAACGCTCAAGTGGTCTCGGTCACGCCTGCCACCCCCAGTATTCGCCTCCTGACGCTCAACATCGACAACTCGGCGTTCCGCTTTTTGGCTGGGCAATGGGTGGAACTGACGAGAGACATTGAGGGCCGCTCTTACACCGCAGGGTATTCGATTACCAACTCACCCTTGCATCGCGGCAAGATCGAACTCGCGATCAAAGCCAGCGCCAAGCATCCGCTGGCACGCTGGATCCACAGCAGGGCCATGCCGGGTGATAGCTTGCAAGTAACCCAAGGCCAAGGGCCGTTTGTGTATGTGCCGGAGATGAGCGATAACCTGGTGCTGATCGGCGGTGGCGTGGGGGTCACGCCCTTGATCTCGATTTTTCGCCATGTACGTGACGCTGCGCTACCTACTTGCACGCATCTCCTGTACAGCGTATCGGACAGTCGCGAAATTCTGTTTCGCGAGGAATTGGAGGCGGCCGCGCGTAAGCACGATAATTTACGCGTCAGCATTACCGTGACGCATCCCGATGCCAAATGGCAGGGTCTCACCGGCCGGATAGACCCGATCAAGCTTCATGCCATCGATATGCCTGACGACACGCTGTTTTATCTGTGCGGACCCAAGGGCATGGTCGAAGATCTAAGCACGATGCTGCATGAGTTGGGCGTACCAATGAGCCGCATCATTTTTGAGAAATGGTGGTAAACCTTCCGTGCTATCGTTTTAGCTACTTAACGCTGTATTTTTTCTCGTAGCCTACTGTCTGGAGTCAAACAATGAAGCCTTCCCTCGTGCTATTTGCCGCAATGCTGACCTCTGCCGTCCACGCCGCGCCCAATGACATGATCCGTAATTATCCGGTGGTAAAAGTCGCACCGGATACTTATGTGGTTCACGGCCCGCTAGGGGAACCCTCGGTGGCCAACCAGGGCTTCATGAACAATCCTGGTTGGGTGATTGCAGGCGATCAAGTGGTGGTGATTGATCCCGGTTCCAGCGTGCAAGCAGGGCGCAGGGTGGTGCAGCAAATCAAAAAAACCACCCGTTTGCCGGTGACCACGGTTTACACCACACATATTCACGGCGACCATTGGCTCGGTAATCAGGCGATTCTGGAAGCCTGGCCCAAGGCATTACTGGTCGCCCATCCCAACATGATCGCCAAGGCGCAGGCGGGCGAGGCACAAAGCTGGGTCAACACCATGTCACGACTGACGCAGGGTTACACCGAAGGCACGCGCGCCGTGATTCCGACGCTCGTCACCGCCGATGGCACGACAACCAAAATCGGCAATCGCGTATTCACCGTGCATTTGTCCAATGATGCTCACAGCAAGAGCGACATCATGATCGAGGTCGATAACGGTGTGTTATTCACCGGCGACAATGTGCTGAATAAACGCGTCGCTCGAATGGATGATGGTAGCTTTGTTGGCACCATCAAAGAGATTGATCGTGCCTTGTCGCTGCCGGTCAAAGTCATTGTCCCAGGCCACGGCAAGACCGGTGGACGCGAAGTGCTGACAGCACAAAAGGCCTATTTGCAAACCTTGTTTGATGCGGTCAAAACCGAGTATGACCTGGGTAAAAGTGATTTTGAGATGAAGCCTGTGGTGGAAAAAAAACTTGCCAAATTCAAGCACTGGCATGGCTTTGATGCGGCACTAGGCAAGCATGTGAGCCTGGCGGTGCTGGAGATTGAACAACAGTAAGTGAACGGTTAGTCGTCGATGCTGATAACTCGCGCGCGACCCGTCAGGCAGTCGCCGTCCATGTCCACGAATTCTACCCGCTCGCCCATCACGCGGATGTTGCCTGGGCGACGGTTGTCTCCGGTATTCGAAAACTCGAAACGATAGAGTCGCACAAATTGAAGCTGGCCACTGTCATTACGCGCGAGCCGGGTTTTTGTCAGCGCTACGGTGTCGTCCAGAAACTGCACCCCGGCTTCCGTACAGGCATGACGCCCCGCAGCCACCGCGTGTTCGCGCACGCGCATACTGCTCAGCCAAAACCAGCCGAACGCGCCCAATCCCACCAGCATAAAAACTTCCCAGCTCATGTTTCAGGGCGTAGTACTGGATTCCACTTCGTCATCGGTGGGCACGGCATTAGGTTTAAGCGGCACCCGAAACAGCGCGGCAACTTGCT
>JAYUCZ010000243.1:0-3125 GCA_043740065.1 Thiobacillaceae bacterium
CAACGAAGAGCAACGCGGCCAGGCGACCCGAAAACCGTGCAATCGGATGCGTAGCGTTCTCACCCAACTGGTGAAGCTGCGCGTGACCTTGAAACTCAACACTCACGCGGCATTCCTTGCGTTTGTAAGCGGTCAATTGCGGTTTCTAGGATTATGGCAAGCAAAGGCGAAAAAACACGTGCGGACATTGTGGCCAGCGCCCGCAAACTGTTTTACGAGCATGGCTACGACGGCACCTCGTTCTCCCAGATTGTCGACGCGACCGGCTTGTTCCGCGGCAACATCTACCACTACTTCAAGACCAAGGATGACATCCTGCAAGCGGTCATCGCCCGTTATCTGGACGATTACCGGGCGCTGCTCATGCAGTGGGAGCAGCAGCACAACGACCCCAAAGCACGCTTGCGCGCTTTCGTGAACATGGTCACTGGCCACAAGGCAGAATTGATTGAATACGGCTGTCCCATCGGCAGCCTCAACACCGAACTCGGCAAGGATCGGCGCGAATTGCAGCATGTGGCGCGCGCCCTGTTCGATCTGTTCCAAAACTGGCTGGCCGCCCGTTTTACCGAACTGGGGCACGTCGAGGAAGCAGATAAGCTTGCGCTTCATCTCCTCGGCAGAGCACAAGGGATTGCATTGATTTCACATGTTTATCAGGACAAGAACTATCTGGAGCGGGAAACCGGCCAGTTAGCGGATTGGGTCGAGCAACTGTAGTCAGCGTGCCCAGTTCCAGCCAAAACCAACTTCTACACCAACCCCCGTTCAAAACACGTCAGGCGCACATCCACGCTGAGCGACAGCGCCGTCAACGCAGTGGCCTTTGCACGGCCATCAGCATTGGCGCGGTAAAGATGCGGTGTCATGGTCAGCAAATCGGCAATCTGCTCGGCGCTGCTCAGTTCGATAGCAAAGCGAAGCGTTTCCGTTGGCAAGCGAATGAAGCCTGCCGGGGTTTGCGTCTCGATTGTGCGTTCCGGTTTCAGGCTGGGATAAATAATCTCGCGCAGTTCGCGCAGATGATCCGACCCGGCATCGACCTGCAACAGGTGACCACCCGGCTTTAACACCCGCGCAAACTCTGCATACACAGGGAAGCCGAACATGCACAGCACGCGATCCAGCGTACCCGGCAGTACCGGCAGATTGGCGTTGCTGCCCACCACCCAGTTGGGGCGCTGGTCGTGTTTCGCCGCCGCCAACACCGCCCATTTGGAAATATCCAGCCCCAGCAGCGCCAGGGCTTGTTTATCCCCTACCGCTGCCGCCAACTGGCGCAGGTAGTAGCCTTCACCACACCCGGCATCGAGGCAACTGAGGGTTGCGCCAGCAGGCAAATTACCCAGCACGGCGCGGCTGACCGCAGCGGCAATCGGCTGGTAAAAACCCGCCGCAAGAAAACGCCGCCGCGCTGCAACCATCTCCTTGCTGTCGCCCGGATCACGCGAACGTTTATTTTGCACCGGCAATAAATGCGTATAACCCTGACTGGCGATGTCAAAATTATGGCCGGATGCGCAACGCCAAGTGCTGCCGTTGCAATGCAAAGGCAGACCGTCCAGCGGGCAGGCCAGCGCCTGAAATGGGATGGTGCTCATTGATGATGCGGGCTGATAAAACGTTTACGTCGGGGTTTGTAATGCGGCCTGCATCGCTTGCTCAGTCACCGGATATTTCAACACAGCATGGATGGAAAACAGCTCCACCAGCTTGGCTATATGGGGTTCTTCGCGGTGATGCATGAACACAATCATCTTCGCCCGTGGCGCAACGCATTGCAGGGTTCTAAGCGTGACATCCAGATTGGAGATATTTGCGCCAGCGTAATTGTTGCCCCAACCGTAAATGAATTCGCCCACAAAAAAATCTGGCGGCTGTTTTTGCAACGCCCGGTGAAGGTTGCGAGCCGTGTCAAAACGCGCCTCCACAATCTCCAGATTTTGATACAAGACACTGAAATCGGGAGAAAAGGGGGATTCGATCAAGGAAAAAAGTGTTTTCATCTTGCTACCGTTTTGCTGCTGTTTGCATGGTCGCTCGTAGCATAACAATAGAGCGCCACGGTTTCCATTTTCCACGGTTTCCATTTCGTGGATGAGATAAACCGTGCTTTCAGCAACAAATTAACAATCAAAACCACTTCCGGCATATACAGCCGCCCCGGCGAGTGTCACAGTGCGCAGCGTGACCCTTACTCTGCATTGTCCCCCATGAGCGAAACTCAAAAAACTGCCATGCCCGCCCTGGTGCTGGGCGCTATTGGCGTGGTCTTCGGCGACATCGGCACCAGTCCGCTCTACGCGGTCAAAGAGGTATTGCAACCTTCGCACGGCATCGCACTCACCGAAGCCAACGTACTGGGCATGTTGTCGCTGGTGTATTGGGCGTTGATTCTGGTGGTGTCGCTCAAGTATGTGGTGTTCATCATGCGTGCCGACAACCGGGGCGAAGGCGGCATCATGGCGCTCATCGCGCTGGCGCAGCAAGAACACACGGGGTCTACAGTCGTAGCATTGCAAGACGTACACACGCGAAAGAATGCTACTTAGCTAGACCTGCCCCTGTGCTTCTCTTCGGCAAGGTCACTGTGAGGGGGAAGCAAACCCCGCATGATAGGAGTTTGTAGTTACTATTGAGCTAATCATCCGGCTGAATAACGCAACTGGGCTAATGTCCTTGCCTTAGGTAAACATATGCAAAAGAAAAAAATCCCAACAAACTCCCAGCTTTTCCTCGGGGAAGTCGATGACTTGCTAGTACTTTGCGCGGAGGTTATGAGGGCGACGCCACAAGGCGCAAACCGATTTATTGAGCCAGCACCCGGCGTGTTGGCCCGTGCCAAATCAAAACAGCATCATATAATCTTCGGGCGCCGTGGCTCTGGAAAATCTAGTCTTTTGCGCAAGATGGCGGCAGACTTAACAATTGATCGACGCCCCATAGCATTTGTAGACATGGAAACCTTCAAGGGGCATACGTACCCGGACGTTCTGATAAGCGTTCTCTTAAAGTCACTCAATGAATTTCTTGATTAGCACGAATATTCAGGAAGTCTTAACCATGCTTCGGTACGCTTAGGCGTAGTGGCTGCGGCACGCAGCAAACGAGGCAAGATCGTCTTC
>JAYUCZ010000244.1:0-7407 GCA_043740065.1 Thiobacillaceae bacterium
GATATCTTCATAGTCGCTAATTTTAACGATTTATGTAATAGACATACAGATTTATCGACATATATGACGATATATAACATATACATCTAAATAAGTCTAATCGTCAATTATGGCGAATTTTTCCTATTATATTTGTTAATTCGTTAATAATGACGAATTATAAATATTGGGAAATTTTTTCTCAGGTGAATTCAGTGCTTGACACAATTCCGCAAAATGCGCCGACCGATTTCCTGTGCATGGGCGAGGATGCGGGACTGGACGTTTTGTGTTCGGCGGGGAACCCCATGGCTACCTTCTCAGAATAACTACCCCCTAAGAAAATTACTCCACTGTCACCGATTTTGCCAGATTGCGCGGCTTGTCCACATCCGTGCCTTTTTGCAGAGCGACGTGATACGCCAGCAGTTGCAGCGGGATGGTGTGGAGTATGGGGCTGAGCAGTCCGGCGTGCTCCGCCAGGCGAATGACATGGATGCCTTCGCTTTGCTGGATGTGCGAATCGGCGTCGGCAAACACGTAGAGTTCGCCACCGCGGGCACGCACTTCTTGTAAATTGGATTTGAGTTTTTCCAGCAGCACATCGTTGGGGGCGATGGCGACCACCGGCATGTCCTTGTCCACCAGCGCCAGCGGGCCGTGCTTCAATTCACCCGCCGCGTAGGCTTCGGCGTGAATGTAGGAAATTTCCTTGAGCTTGAGTGCGCCTTCCATGGCGATGGGGTAGTGCTGTCCGCGCCCCAAAAATAGCGCGTGGTGTTTGTTGGCGAATTTTCTGGCCCAGGCTTCCACCTGTGGTTCGAGCTTGAGCGCGTCCTGCGCCAAAGCGGGGAGCTGGCGCAACGCCTGCAAATGTTCGGCTTCCTGCTCTGCTGTCAGCCGCCCGCGCAGTTTGGCCAGCACCAGCGTCAGCAAAAACAGCGCGGCCAGCTGGGTGGTAAACGCCTTGGTGGAGGCCACGCCAATTTCCGGACCGGCGCGGGTCAGGAATTTGAGTTTGCTGGCGCGGATTAGCGAGGATTCGGGCACATTGCAAATGCTTAAGGTATGCACATGACCCAGCGCAATCGCCTGTTGCAAAGCAGCCAGGGTGTCGGCGGTTTCGCCGGACTGGGAAATGGTGACCACCAGCGCATCGGGATTGGGGATGGTGTCGCGGTAGCGGTACTCGCTGGCGATTTCGACCTTGGTGGGAATACCGGCGATGGACTCCAGCCAGTAACCCGCCACACAGCCCGCGTGATAACTGGTGCCGCAAGCCAGGATGGTGACGGCCTTGACCTGGGGCAGGGCGTTTTCGGCTTGTGCGCCGAATAGCGCCGGGCTGATGCCGGTCAGCAAGGCATTTTGCAAGGTGTCGGCCAGCGCACGCGGTTGCTCGTGGATTTCCTTTTGCATGTAATGACGGTAATTGCCCAGTTCGGCCATGTCGGCAGACAGCTCCGAAATGTGAACATTGCGGGTGATTTCCTCGCCTGCGCTGTTATAGACGCGCACTTGCAGCAGGCCAAGATCGGCAATGTCGCCGTCTTCCAGATACATCATGCGCTGCGTGACCGGCAATAGCGCCGAGGCATCGGAAGCGATGAAATGCTCCTCCACGCCCACGCCGATAATCAGCGGGCTGCCCTTGCGCGCGCACACCAGTTGATGCGGCGCATCCTTGGCGATCACGCCGATGGCATACGCGCCACGCAGTTCCGCTACCGCTGCGCGTACCGCAGCCAGCAGGTCGCGGCTTTGGCTGTAGTAGTGGTGAACCAGATGCACGATGACTTCGGTATCGGTTTCGGATTCAAACCGGTAGCCCAGATTTTTCAGCCGCTCGCGCAGGATTTCGTGGTTTTCGATAATGCCGTTGTGTACCACCGCCACCTCGTCCTGGCTGGTGTGCGGATGAGCGTTGGCAACCGTCGGTGCGCCGTGCGTGGCCCAGCGGGTGTGGGCAATGCCAAGCTGGCCATGCACGCCCTGCGCCTGGGTTTCTGCGGCCAGCGAGGCCACGCGGCCAACACTGCGCACGCGCTTGAGTCCGCCGTTAACGGTGACTAATCCAGCCGAATCGTAGCCACGATATTCGAGCCGGTGCAATCCTTCGAGCAGGATGGGCACTACATTACGTTGCGCGACTGCGCCGATGATGCCGCACATGAAATTAGCCTTCCTTTTCGGTTTTTGTCGGCCGCTTCCAGCCAGCCAGCGTCAATTGTTTTGCCCGCGCCAGCGTTAATTCTGCCGCCGGGGCATCCTTGGTAATCACCGAGCCTGCGCCGATGGTGGCGTTGTCGCCGATGCTAACTGGCGCGACCAGCGCGGTGTTGGAACCGATAAAGGCGTTTTCACCGATGACTGTTTTGTGCTTGTTTGCGCCGTCGTAATTGCAGGTAATCGTGCCGGCACCGATATTGGTTCTGGCACCAATTTCGGCATCGCCGACATAGGACAGGTGATTTATTTTTGCGCCTTCGGCCACGGCGCTGTTTTTGATTTCGACAAAATTGCCGACATGCGTATCCCGCGCCAGCCGGGTGCCGGGGCGGATGCGCGAAAATGGTCCGATGCGGGCATTCTCGCCTATCTCTGATTCCACCAGATGCGAGAAAGCGTCGATTTTTGTGCCCGCCGCCACGCGCACGTTTTTCAGCACGCAGTACGGCCCGATGGAAACGCCTGCGCCAATTTCAACCCGGTCTTCGAATACACAGCCCACATCAATGCTGACATCGCGCCCGCAATGCAGTTCGCCGCGCACGTCGATGCGTTCCGGGTCGGACAGCGTAACGCCGGATTGCAACAGGCTGTCGGCGATATTGCGCTGATGGATGCGTTCCAGACTAGCCAAGTCATGTTTGCTGTTGACCCCCAGCACTTCCCACGCGTTGGCCGGGTGGCTGGTTTGCACCTCCACGCCATCGGCTACGGCCATGGCGATGATGTCGGTTAAATAGTACTCGCCCTGGACATTGTGGTTTTTGAGTTGCGCCAGCCAGGTTTTTAATTTGGCGGTCGGCAACGCCAGAATGCCAGTGTTCACTTCGCGGATGTCGCGCTCGATCTCGTTGGCATCTTTATGTTCGACGATGCGCACGACCTTGCCGCTGTCGCGCACGATGCGTCCATAGCCGGAGGGGTCGTGCAACATCACCGTCAGCAACCCGACATGCCCCGCTTGCGCGGCGGCCACCAGAGGTTCAAGGGTATCCGGACGCGTCAGCGGCACATCTCCATACAGCACCAGCGTCACACCGCTGTCATCCAGATGCGGCAGAGCCTGCAAAACAGCATGGCCGGTGCCCAGTTGCTCGGCCTGCAAGACGAATGTCAGGCTGTCATCGTCGAGTTTTTTCGGCACCGCATCGCCGCCAAAGCCATAGACCACGCAAATCCTGTTGCTGCCGATGCTGCGAGCGGCGGCAATCACGTGCGACAGCAGCGGCCTGCCTGCCAGCGGATGCAACACCTTGGGCAAATCCGAGCACATGCGCGTGCCTTTGCCTGCGGCCAGGATGACGATATCGGGGGGGGAGGAATTCATGTTTGGCGCAAAGTATAAACCGGGATTGTCCATTGTGAAATTCGGTTTGCTTCCCCCTTGATAAAGGGGGATTGAGGGGGATTTTAGCTTTGCCAAAACAGGTTACGGCCCTCAAATCCCCCCTAACCCCCCTTTATCAAGGGGGGAACACGCCGATATGCCCCGAATGAATCATCCCGGATAAACTTTGCGCGAAATCGAAGCGATTAACGCGGCATCCCCATCGCGGGCAATTGCTTTTGCACCAGCCGATAACCGGCAGGGATGACAAACATTTCCGGTTTAATCGGCTCGCTGGAAAACTGCTGGAAGCGCACGCTGGCTTTGGACGGCAGCTTTCTGGCCAAATTAGCCATCGGGCCATTGCCTTCGTAGCTGGCTTCCATTTCGCCCGCGCAGGGCAAGCCTCTGGGCGCTATTTTGCGCAAAATTTCATTCATCACCCGCGAATACGCGGGCGCAATTTGCGCCAGTTGCGGGATGGCGAGGAAAAAATCCGGTTTCTTTGCCGCGCTCACCAGCCCCTTTACCTCTTCTTGTTCCGGTACGTCATTGGCAATCCAGACTTTTCCTTTCAAATGAAAAATCGTCCTTTCGTTGCCCAGCAGGGCGGGCACGCTGGCGCTTAGATCATGCTCCTTGCAAAGCCAGTTTTGCAGCTTGCTGGTATTGCCGGTTGGTTCAAATTTCAGCTTGAGCTCGTCGGTCGGTGCGCTGGCCTGGGTGGTGCTATCCAGCGTGATCAAGCTGTGCATTTCGGCCACACGGGTGAAGTGGTCGATGATGGCCACCTGTTTTTTGCCAAGGTCGAACAGATGCGTGTACGCCCTGCCCCGATCGGTAAAATCCCTGCGCACCTGGGTATTGCCGATCCAGACTTGTTCCTGACTCGACATCGGCATGTTGAATGCGCTCGCTGTGCTGTGTCCAGACAACATTAAATCCGCATGGCCTGTGGCCGACCAGGCCATGCACAAAACCATCACTACACGTCTGGCTGTGCCCGCTTTTTCTTTCATGTTTTCTTCTCCCCTGCTTTGCGTTCGCTGCCGGATTCAGACGGCAATTCACCGCCATGCATTTCGCCCATGTTCAGACGCTGATAAACCCGCATCAGCGGTTTGGGTGCCCACCAGTTTAGCCAGCCCATGAGTTTTAGCGTGGAAGGCACCAGCAACATGCGCACCAGCGTGGCATCGATGATGACCGACAGCAACAAACCCAAGCCGATGGCTTTGATAAACACCACTTCGCCCATGGCAAACGCGCCCAGCACCACGCCGATCAGCAGCGCCGCGTTGGTGATAATGGGGCCGCTGCGCTGCATGCCGGTGGAAACGGACTTGACGCTATCGCCCTTGGTGGCATCGCACATTTCTTTTACGCGCGACAGCAGGAACACTTCATAGTCGATCGCCAGGCCAAAGGCGCTGGCAAAGATCAGCACCAGGATTGTGCCGTCCAGTGCGCCTTGCGGGGTAAAGCCGAGCAGACCGGACAAATTGCCTTCCTGGATGACCCACACCAACATGCCGAACGTGGCCGACAAGGACAGCAGATTAGTCAGCACCACTTTTAGCGGCACCAGCAGGCTACCCAGCATCAAAAACAGCAGCACGAAAATCACCACCACGATGGCGGCAAACACTTTCGGCACCTCGTTGCGCAACGAGTCCAGATAATCCAGATGAAACGCGGAAAAACCGCCCACCTCAACCTGCAACAGGCTGGCATCCACCGGCAATGCGCGTATGCGCTGCACCAGCTCGCGCGATGCTTCCGATGTCGGGTCGGCCGCATAGTTCACATACATCAGCGTGGTATTGCCGCTGGCAAATTCGCTCAAGGCCGCCGCCGCTTGCGGAAACTGTTCGGGATGCTGGTAGAGCATCTGATAATCCGCCAGCGTCAACCCGGCATCCAGCGACAGCAAGCCTGTCACCTTGGTCACGCCCTGCAGATCGCCCAATTGGCCGCCGAGCCGATGCAGCGCAGCGAGGGTATCCGGATCGGTCAGCGGCTTGACGGTTTTGATCGCCAGCAACACCGGGCTCAATTCGCGGACAACAAAATCCCGCGCTATCGTATCCTGCACCTTGCGGCTTTCCGCCGAGGGCGGCAGTGCGCGGCTGTCCGCCGGGCCGACTTTCATGTCCTTGATCGGCAATCCCATCACCAGCAAAATGGCCAGCGACACCAGCAACACCACGCGTGCATTGCGCATGACAAAGTGGCTGAAGCGATACCAGTTGCCGGTTTCCGTTTCGTTTATCGGGCGCTTGGCAAGAAACGGCGGCACCAGGCTGTTGACCCGGTGGCCCAGTAGCGAAAGCAGCGCCGGCAGCAGCAGCAGCGAGGCCATCATGGCGGTGGCTACCGCCAGTGCGCCCGCCAGCCCCATGTTGTGGAAAAAGCGCTGCGGCAACAACAACAAACACAACAGGCTGGCGGCAACCGTCAAGCCGCTAAACAACAAGGTGCGCCCCGCCGTGTTGAGCATGATGCGCAACGCATGATCCACCGTCTTGCCTAACGCCAATTCTTCACGGAATCGCGACACCATGAACAGGCTGTAATCCACCGCCAGCCCCAGCCCCAGCATGGACACGACATTGGGCGCATACACGCTGATGTCGGTAAAGTAGGTTGCACCTTTGATCCAGGCCACGCTGCTGATGATGGTCGCCCCGCCCACAATCAATGGCAGCATGGCCGCAACACCGGAACGGAACACCCATATCAGCAACACGGCCAGCAATCCAAAGCTGACGGTTTCGGCGGTCCTAAGATCGCGATCCAGTTGTTCCCGCACATCCACATACACGGCGAGTTCGCCGCCAAAAGATACGCTTAAGCGGGGACTGGTCAGCGTGGCGCGCAAGCTTCGAAAGGCAGCAATCCCCTCATCCTCGCCACGTTTGAGATTAACGATGGCATAGGTCATGCGATCGTCTTTGGATTTTAGCCTGGCATCCCCGGTGGAATAGTAGGTCAGCAGACTCGTTACCTGGGTTTGCCCGGTCAACCCGGACAGCGCGGATTCCACTGCATTGCGGTACTCAGGCGTTTCTACATTTTGCGGGCTGCCTGCCGAGTTTGGCGCAAACAGCACAATCACCGGCATATCATCGCGATGCATGTCGTTGCGCATGATCGCAGCCACCTTGGCAGAGCCGCTTTCCGGCGCATCCCAGCCGGGATTCAACGTCAACCGATGTTCTATATCAAGCCCGTACCAGCCGCTGAAAACCACCCACACAGCGGTCAGTGCAATCAACACCCAAGGATAACGGGTGGCCAGTTTGGCCATAAATGAAAAAATAGCGCCTCCTGCCTAAAATGCCTGAATCAACTTTCGATGGCCTGCTTGAACGCTTATTGGGCTTTCATTCGTCTTTCAGCCTCGCGGCCCAAGGCATCCATACGCGTGCGGATTTCTTCCTGCACGTAGCCATCGCTGAACATTGGGGGGGGCGGAATCACCGGCACAGCATGTGCGCGATAGACGAGTTGAACCGGGCTTCTTTGGCCATTAATCGTCCATTCGCCTCGCAACGAACTGCCACGCGCCGCGACCGTCTTAAAAGTAATGCTGGAGTAGGGTTTTTCTTCTATGGCGAAAACGACGTGATCCGGCATTACCAGCGACACCAGACCGCCTTCGCCTTTTTGTTCCACCATTTTGATGCCCGGCTTGGGCGAAGCGATCTGCCGCGAGAGTGTCATGCCCGGCACAAAACTGGACAGCTTGTTGTAGTCCGTGAGTGTTGCCCATAAAACATCGGCATCCGCATTGACGGTCGATGTCGCATAGATACGGATACCGGACAGACCAATATCGGTGGCGACCCGGGTTTGCGCGGCCATGCCAC
>JAYUCZ010000245.1:0-7394 GCA_043740065.1 Thiobacillaceae bacterium
GGACGGCTCCGTCGTGTCGCAACTCAAACGCGAAGGTGAAGGCAAGAACGAGGCGCTGTATTTCGACAGCGTGGCCGCTGGTGCAACCATCGCCGAAGGGCTGCAAAAAGCGCTCGACGAAATGCTGACCAAACTGCCCATCCCTAAAGTCATGCAATACCAACTGGCCGATGGCTGGAGCAGCGTGAGCTTTGTGCGCCCCGCGCATGGCTTGATTGCCTTGCATGGCGAGACAGTCGTGCCGGTTTCGGTATTGGGTTTGCAAGCCGGACGCGAAACACGCGGCCATCGCTTTGAAGCGCGAACTGAAATCATCGGTGTTAAAAACGCTGACAGCTACGCCGCGCAACTGCGTGACGAAGGTGCGGTGATCGCCAGCTTCGCCGAGCGCCGCGCCGACATCGTGCGCCAGTTAAGCGAGGCCGCAGCCAAAGAAGGCGGTCAGCCGATAGAAGACGACGCACTGCTGGATGAAGTGTGCGGGCTGGTCGAGTTGCCCACGGTGATGACTTGCGAATTTGAGCCGGAATTTCTGCAAGTGCCGCAGGAATGCCTGATTTTGACCATGAAGGCCAACCAGAAATATTTTCCGCTGCTGGACGGCAGCGGCAAGCTCACCAACAAATTCCTCATCGTTTCCAACATTCGGCCAGACGATGCTTCGGCAGTAATTCAGGGCAACGAAAGAGTCGTGCGCCCGCGCCTAGCCGATGCAAAATTCTTCTTCGATCAAGACCGCAAACGCACGCTGGAATCGCGCGTGCCGGGTTTGTCCAAGGTGGTGTATCACAACAAACTAGGCACACAAGGCGAACGGGCAGAGCGCGTGATGGCGGTCGCGTGCGCCATTGGCCAGATGCTTGGTAGCGAGAAATTGGCTTTACAGGCCGACCGTGCCGCACTGTTGGCCAAAGCCGATTTGCTGACCGACATGGTTGGCGAATTCCCGGAACTGCAAGGCATCATGGGCAGCTATTACGCGCTGCATGATGGCGAAAATTTGCAGGTTGCCGAGGCGATTGAAGACCACTACAAGCCGCGTTTTGCGGGCGATGAATTGCCGCGCAATGATGTCGGCGTATGTGTGGCGCTGGCAGATAAACTTGAAACCCTGGCGGGCATGTTTGGCATCGGACAAATCCCCACTGGCGACAAAGACCCGTTTGCCTTGCGCCGCCATGCGCTGGGCGTGTTGCGGATTTTGATTGATAAAGGCTTGCCCCTGAGCCTGACTGATTTGGTCGGCACGGCTTTTGCGGCCTTCTCCCAAGGCGTGTTGAAGGATGCGCGAGCCGAGACTGAAACCTTTGTGTTTGACCGTTTGGGCGGCATGTTGCGCGAGCAGGGCTACAGCGCCAACGAAGTCGATGCGGTGCTGTCCATGCGCCCCGCGCACATTGCGCTCGTGCCCAAGCAATTGGCTGCGGTGCGTGCCTTCGCCAGCTTGCCGGAAGCGCCCGCACTCGCCGCCGCCAACAAGCGCGTCGGCAATATTCTGAAAAAAGTCGAAGGCGCTGTGCCAGTTGAGATTGATCCAGCGCGTTTTGTTGAAGCCGCAGAAAAAGCTTTGTACGATGCGCTCACCAAAATCAAACCGCAAGCTGATGCGGCGTTCGACTCCGGTGACTACACCGCTTCGCTGCAAGCGCTGGCCGCATTGAAAGCGCCGGTGGATGCGTTCTTTGACGGGGTGATGGTGAATGCCGAAGATCCCGCGCTGAAAACCAATCGACTGGCGTTGCTGAACCAGTTGCATCAGACCATGAACCGCGTCGCGGACTTGTCTAAATTAGTGTCGTAAACTCCAAGCATGAAACTCATCATCCTCGACCGCGACGGCGTGATTAACCAGGACTCCGACAAGTTCATCAAGAGCGCGGAGGAATGGAAGCCGATCCCCGGCAGTCTGGAAGCGATTGCGCGGCTGAACCAGAATGGCTATCGCGTGGTGGTGGCGACCAATCAATCTGGCATTGGACGCGGGCTGTTTGACATGGGTGCGCTCAATGCCATCCACGCCAAAATGCACAAAGCACTGGCGCAATTTGGCGGGCATATCGACGCGGTGTTTTTTTGTCCGCACGCGGCGGATAGCGAATGCGAATGCCGCAAGCCCAAGCCCGGCCTGTTCCGGCAGATTGCCGAGCGTTTTCATGCGGATTTGAATGGCGTGCCTGCGGTGGGGGATTCGCTGCGCGACCTGCAAGCGGCGGCGAGCGTGGGCGGCGTGCCGATACTGGTGCAAACCGGCAAAGGCAAAAAGACGTTGGCGGCGGGCGGTTTGCCGGAAGGCACGCAAACTTATCTGGACTTATCGGCAGCGGTGGACGCGCTGCTCGTGCGCACATGATTGTATTGCGCTCCGCGTTGTTTGGCCTGTTGCAAGTGTTGCTGACGGTGGTGTTTGCCATTGTCGGCTGGCTGACGTTTCCGTTCGGCCCGCTGCTGCGCTATCGGGTGATTACCGTGTGGAACCGCATCGTGATCTGGCTGGCGAAAACCATTTGCGGCATCCGCTATCAGGTCATGGGACTGGAAAATCTGCCGGAGTCGCCGGTGATCGTGATGGCCAAGCATCAGTCGGCCTGGGAAACCATAGCCTTGCTGTTTGTGCTGCCGCCAGTGGCGATTGTGCTGAAGCGGGAACTGTTGTGGATTCCGTTTTTTGGTTGGGGCATGAGCATGTTGTCGCCGATTGCGATTGATCGCAAAGCGGGTAAAAACTCGCTCAAACAAATTGTCGCGCAGGGCAAACTGCGTCTGGCGCAAGGTTTTTCGGTGCTGATTTTTCCCGAAGGCACGCGCATGAAACCCGGCGAAACCGGGCGCTACGGCATCGGTGGCGCGTGGCTGGCCACACACACCAATACGCCGGTATTGCCGGTGGCGCATAATGCGGGAGCGGTCTGGCCGAAGGATGCGTTTATCAAGCGGCCGGGGCTGGTGACCATTTCCATCGGCCCGCTGATCTCTTCGCAAGGCAAGAAGGCCGATGTGTTGAATGAAGAAGTGCAACGCTGGATAGAAACGGAAATGACCAGGCTGCCCGAGGTTAACCAGACTGCCCGAGGTTAAAAATATAGTGGTTAAAAAATAACGTGCCAGAAGCTAACGCCATCATCCATATACAAGGGCGGAAGATTGCCTACTGCCTGACCCGCACCCACCGCCGCACCCTGGGGCTTTCCGTCACCGACTCCGGTGTCCGCGTCAATGTCCCCAAGTGGGTATCGCAAGCTGAAATCGACCGCTTCCTGCACGAGCGCATCGACTGGCTGCTGAAAAATCTGCAAAAAATTGAAGTCCGTCGCCGCGAGCAACCGGTGTTGCGGCATGGCGAAACCGTGTTTTATCTGGGCGTGCCGCTGCAAATCCGCGTCGCGCCGTGTTTGTTTGCTGACGTGCGCCGCAATGGCCGCATGTTGTGGGTGTCTTGCGCACAGGATGGCGAGGTGGCCGACTTGATTGGCGATTGGCTGAAACAGCGTGCGACAAATTTGCTGCAACGCAGGCTGATGATGTTTGCCCGCAAACAGGGTGGCCGAATTCCGCGTTTTGATTTATCCGATGCGCGTACCCAGTGGGGCATTTGCCATACCGATGGCCGCATTCGCCTGAACTGGCGACTGGCGCAAGCGCCGCTGTCGATTATTGATTACGTGGCTGCGCATGAAGTCGCGCATCTGGTTCATGCCGACCATTCCACCAGGTTCTGGGCGCAGGTGGAAAGGCTTTACCCCAATGCCGATGCTGCGCGTGAATGGCTGCGTCGGCACGGGCATAAGCTCATGCTGTAGAAGTTGTTGTAGAAGCTGCGGTTAATTTTTCAAACTCTTCCACGCTAAGATTTTCTGCACGCAGTTTTGGGGAAATTCCAACCGTTTCAAATGGCGCGATGCCGATCAGTTCGCCCAGGGTATTTTTGAGCGTTTTGCGGCGCTGTGAAAATGCCGCCGCCACCACTTCAGAAAAACGTTGTTCATCCAGTGCCGGATATTCATCAGGTCTTTTCGGAATCATGCGCACAATCGCCGAATCGACTCTGGGCGGCGGGTCAAAGGCTTCGGGCGGCACGTCGAACAGCGTTTCCATATGAAAGCGGCGCTGTAGCATCACCGACAAGCGCCCATATTCCGAAGTGGATGGCGCGGCCACCATGCGATCAACCACTTCTTTTTGCAGCATGAAGGTCATGCTGGAAATGCTTGTCGCATACTCCATCAGATGGAACATCAGCGGGCTGGAGATGTTGTAGGGCAGATTTCCGCACACCTGGATGGGCGCGCCGATGCTGCCGAAGTCAAACTTCAGCGCATCGCCTTCGTGAATAGCCAGCTTTTCTGCGGGCCAGATTTTTTTCAGCCGCGCAATAATGTCGCGATCCAGCTCAACGACATGCAGCCTGGGTATGCGTGCCAGCAAAGGTTTGGTCAGCGCGCCCAAGCCGGGGCCGATTTCAACCAGGATTTCATCGGGGTGCGGATGAATCGCATCGACAATGGCGTGGATGATGTTTTGATCGACCAGGAAATGCTGGCCGAACCGTTTTCTGGGGATATGTTTCATGGTGTGAAATTGTTCAGAATGATGGTTTGTTTTTTGAAGCGAGTTCGGTCGCAAGGCTGATCGCAGCCAGCAGGCTGCCGGTTTCGATGTTGCCGGTTCCAGCCAGATCCAGCGCGGTGCCGTGATCGACCGAGGTACGAATGAAGGGCAAGCCGAGTGTGATATTGATGCCTGCGCCAAAGCTGGCGTATTTCAACACTGGCAGACCTTGATCGTGATACATGGCCAGCACCGCGTCAGCGGGCTTGCTACGCAACTGCGCAAACAGCGTGTCGGCGGGGTGCGGGCCGGAGAGATTCATTCCCTCGCTACGCAGTGCGTTTAACACCGGCTCGATGACCTCAATTTCCTCGCGCCCCAGGTGGCCGGATTCGCCCGCGTGCGGGTTCAGGCCGCATACCGCAACGTGCGGTTTGGCAATGCCGAATTTGTGTGTGAGATCAGCGTAGAGAACGCGCAAGACTGCGGTGAGTTCGGCGTACGTAATGGCGCGGGAGATTTCTGATACGGGCAAATGCGTGGTCGCCAGCGCCACTCGCAACCCGCCCCCGGTCAGCATCATGACGACTTTTTGCGTGCCGGACTTTTCGGCCAGATATTCCGTATGCCCGGTAAAGGGAATGCCCGCATCGTTGATGATGCCTTTATGTACCGGGCCTGTAACAAGAGCGTCAAAGTGGCCGCGCATACAGCCCTCCAGCGCGGCATCCAGCAAGGCCAGCACATGTTCACTGTTACGCGCATTTAGTTGGCCGGGGGTAACAGGTGCGGCAAGCGGCATGGACTGCACACAGAGCTGCCCGGGCGTGTGTGGCGGGGTGTTGTCCTGGGGACGTAATTCCAGGATGCGTACCGTTTTGCCAAGCTGTGCCGCCCGCGCCGCCAGTAGCCCGGTGTTGCCGAGTATCCGCAAGCGGCAGGGCAATTCGGTTTCAGCCAGCGCGATAGCGAGGTCAGGGCCGATGCCGGCGGGTTCGCCGCAGGTGTAGGCGATGACAGGAGACTTGGTCATGATCTAGGCATAAAGAAAAAAGCCGCCTGCGTGGCGGCTTCTGCTGCCAGGCACATGCGATTTAATTAAGTTGACGCAGTTCGACATAAGCCTGATCCCGAACCTGACGCACCCAGTCCTCGAATGCTTCATCGGACTTGCGTTCACGGATGGCCTTGCGTGCCAGCAGGCGCTGGCGTTCCTGCGTGACATCCTGCTCACGACGTTCGAGTACCTGGATGATGTGCCAGCCAAATGGGCTTTGCACAATCGGGCTTAGTTCTCCGGGTTTCAGGGCATTCATGGCGCGTTCAAATTCTGGCACGGTGTCGCCGGGATTCGTCCAGTTCAGTTCGCCGCCCCTGGAAGCACTGCCAACATCTTCGGAATACTGCCGCGCCAAGGTTTCAAATTTTGCACCGCCCTGCTCGATGCGTTCACGGGCTTGTGTCAGGCGGGCAATGGCATCAGCCTCGGAGGTGAGTTCGCTGGGTTTGATGAGGATATGGCGCGCGCGCGTCTGGGTGATGATGGTGGCGGTGTCTTTGCCGCGCTTGTCCAGCAGCTTGATGATGTGGAAGCCATTGGGGCTTTTGATTAATTCGCCAACCCGGCCGGTTTGCAGGTTGCGTGCGGCATCCAGAAACAGCGAAGGAATTTGCCCGGCATTTTTCCAGCCCAGTTCGCCGCCCTGTAGTGCGTTGGCTGCGTCAGAGTAGCTGGCGGAAAGTTGGGCGAAGTCGCCGCCGCGTCCAAGCTCGGCAAGAATATCCTGTGCGCGTGCGCGTTTGGCCTGGATTTGTTCTGGTGAGGCATTCTCCGGAACGGCAATCAGAATGTGCGCAAGACTGAATTCCTCATCCTTGCCCGATGTCGCCTGGCTTTGCAGATAGCTGTCTATTTCGGCATCGCTGACATTGATTTTGCTTTCCACCTGGCGTTCGCGCGCACGCGACAAGAGGATTTCGTTGTGGATGTTTTCGCGGAAGCGTTCGAAGCTGACACCGTCACCCGTCAGTGTCGCACGCAGTTCATCCATGCTCAGATTGTTTTTGCTGGCAATGCTCTGTATGGCGCGCTCCAGCTGGGCGGGGTCAACACGGACACCGGATTCTTTGGCGTGTTGCAGCAAGGCACGGTCGGTAATCATGCGATCCAGCATCTGTTTCTCTAGCAGATTGCGCGGCGGTAGCTGGATGTTTTGTTTGCGCAGTTGCTGCATTGCGGTGCGGATGCGTTGTTCCAGCTCGCCGCGTGTAATCACGTCGCTGTTGACCACGGCGGCGATCTGGTCGATGGGTTGAATCGCTGGCGCAGCCAGGACGGATTGCGGAGCCGTGATGGCGCAGGCCGCCAGCAGTATCGTGGCAAAAATTTTAGGGTGTGAGGAATTCATTGGTTGGTGTATATCCCGGTATGCTTTTGTTTAATACGCTTAATGGGCTGGCACCAAGCCGTCCCATGCCATTGAGTTCGAGCTGCAAGAAGAATGAATTGCTGGCATCTTTTTCGGCGGTGGCGATGCGCTGTACTACGCCGCGCAGCACCCAGCAACCGCCATTATATTCAAGTCCCGCCAGGCCTTCGACCAGGTTGTTATCGCGCAGCGAATAGTTGGCGCGGAACAGCCCGTACAGGCGATTAGTCAGCGGCCATTGCACGGCTGTATCCAGTTGTTCTACCGAGCCATCCAGAAAACGGTAGCCCATACTCACGGCTTTGCCAGGCGCTGGGCGGTAACTGGTGGACAAGGTGCTTTTGATGGTTTTCCCCAGATCGGTGTCAAATTGCCAGCCGGCATCGACGCGCCAGGCGCTATTAATCTGGCCGGACAGCA
>JAYUCZ010000246.1:0-7389 GCA_043740065.1 Thiobacillaceae bacterium
GAGCTGATTCCGCAGTTGTCCAATTCTGACCGCGTGCCGCAAATCGAACTGGCGGTGGGCGAGACTTCCACGGTGCTGGTGTTCCGCCTGCTGTCGCCGTGGAACGAACAGGACAGCGCCATCGTTCGCGCCTTTGCCGACAAACACAACGTACATATCTGGGTGCAATCCAAAGGCCCGGACACCGCCGTGCCCTACGCCCCGGAAGACAGCGGCCTGCTGCAATACAGCCTGCCAGAATTCAACATCGTGCATCCCTTCCGCCCCACCGAATTCACCCAGGTCAATCCGCACATCAACCGCATGCTGGTACACCGCGCTGTCAAAATACTGGCGCCGCAAGCAAACGAACGCATCGCCGATTTTTTCTGCGGCCTGGGCAACTTCACCCTGCCTATCGCCCGCTCCGGCGCAAAAGTTGTTGGGTTTGAAGGCAGTAAAGGCTTAGTCGCCCGCGCACAAGAAAACGCCAAATTCAACGGCCTGGATAACGTCGAATACGCTGTTGATAATTTGTTCGAAATGACCCCGGAGAAATATGCCGCGCTCGGCCACTTCGACAAACTGCTCATCGACCCGCCGCGTGATGGCGCAAATAAATTAGTGAAGTCGCTGCCTGCCGACAACCCGCCCAAGCGCATCGTGTATGTTTCCTGCAACCCCGCCACCCTGGCGCGTGATGCCGACACGCTCTGCCACATCAAAGGCTACACACTCAAGGCTGCGGGTGTCGCCAACATGTTCCCGCACACCGCGCATGTGGAGTCGATTGCGGTGTTTGAATGGAATAATTAGCCCCGCATAAGTTGGTCACCAAACTTCTCAAGCGCCTTGCGCACCTTGGGCGCAACGACAAACTGGCAATATGGCTGGTTGGTGTTGTCGTTGAAATAATTCTGGTGGCCATGCTCGGCCGCATAGAAGGTCGGTGCGGCAACGACTTCAGTCACGATCGCATCTGACCAGTTGCCCGCTGCATTTGCGATAGCTTGTTCAGCCGCCGCTTGCTGTTCTGGGGTATGGTAAAAAATGGCCGAGCGGTATTGCGTGCCACGGTCGTTGCCCTGCCGGTTGGGCGTGGTCGGATCGTGGATGGCAAAGAAGACTTCCAGCAGATTTTCAAAACGAATGACCGCCGGGTCAAATGTAATCTGCACAACTTCGGCATGGCCGGAAGTGCCGGTGCAAATGGATTGGTAATCGGGGTTTAACGTGTGGCCACCCATGTAACCGGAGACCACGCTTCGCACACCCTTTAAGCGTTGGAACACGGCTTCCAGGCACCAGAAACAGCCTCCGGCGAAAGTGGCAATTTCATTGTTGGGTAGTAACGGCATGATGTTCTCCTGAAGTTTCAACTTGGTCGCATCTGGCCCGTATGTTTCATAAATTGACGATCGCCCTCGCTGGTCTTTTGTTTCGTATGGCAATTTTGCTCAGTCGGGCGTATGAACCACTACGCCACTCCTTCTCAAAATCCCCCTACAAAACAAAATCCTGCGCGATCATCGCCCGAATTTATGAAACATCCGGGCTGGCCGTGCTGTCTTACAAAGTCGGGGCGGTTTCCTTGAAGCTCGGTCGGCCAGCAAGCTTTTCATGGAAGCTCGCAAGATTCGCGTGCGCGTCGCGCCACTTGATTTCCGGGAAACGAAAATCGAGATAGCCCAGACAGCAGCCCACTGCAATATCGGCCAGACTGAACTTGTTGCCGACAAAGTTGGGCTTCTCACCCAGCGCTTCGGATAGTGCCTCCAGCCCATTGAACACCTTGGTCTGCTGGCGCAGCATCCAGTCCGCACTGCGTAATTCTTCGGGGCGCTTATGCTCCAGGAAAATCAATGCGGCAGCATCGGTAATGCCATCGGCCAGCGCTTCATGTTTGCGTGTCTGAATACGCGAAGTGGCATCTGCCGGGATCAGATGGCCAACCGGGCTGATGTGTTCGAGGTATTCGACAATCACGCGAGAGTCGTACAGGGTTTCGCCGTCTTTTAGCACCAGCACCGGCACTTTACCCAGCGGGTTGAAATTACCTACCTGGGTATCAGCACTCCAGGGGATATCTGTGACCAGTTCAAAAGGGATTTTTTTTTCCAGCAATACGATGCGGACTTTGCGACCAAACGGGGTGGTCGGGGAACTGACTAATTGCATTCAAACAAACTCCAAATTACTGCGTGATGACATTCAGCCAGTGATTCTGGCGGCGATAAATGCTTGCAATGCCTGGACATCAGGCGGCATGACTTCGACTTTGCGCGGCAGGGTTTCCAGGGTTGCCAGCTCCGCCGGGCGTTGCGGCTTTTGTCCAATCGCCTCGAAAATAGCATCCTCGAACTTGACTGGCAAGGCGGTTTCCAGCACCAGCATGGGCGTGCCGGGCTCGCGGTGTTTGAGGCCGACTTGCAGGCCGTCGGCGGTGTGGGTGTCGATAATCACGCCATACAATTCGTAGGTTTCGCGGATCGTCTGCATACGCAGCGCATGGTTGCTGGCACCGGAAATAAAGCCATATTGCGCAACCTTGGCAAACAAACCTTCGGCATTGAAGTCCACCGCTTCGCCCGCATCCACCTTCGCCCACATGGCGCGGACTTTCTCGGCGTTGCGGCCAGCCAGATCGAAAGCAAAGCGCTCGAAGTTGGAGGCTTTGGAAATGTCCATCGACGGGCTGCTGGTGTGATAGGTGTGCGCAGCATCACGCGGGCGATAAACGCCGGTGCGGAAGAACTCGTCCAGCACGTCGTTTTCGTTGCTGGCGACAATCAGTTTGTCGATGGGCAATCCCATCATGCGGGCGACATGGCCGGCGCAGACATTGCCAAAATTGCCGGACGGCACGGCAAAGCTGACCTTCTGTGCGTTGTTGTCGGTGGCAGCAAAGTAGGCTTTGAAGTAATAGACGATCTGCGCCAGCACCCGCGCCCAGTTAATTGAATTCACCGCGCCAATTTTGTATTTGGCTTTGAACCCGGCATCGTTGGACACGGCCTTGACCATGTCCTGGCAATGGTCAAACACGCCGGTCACGACGATGTTGTAAATGTTGGGGTCTTGCAACGAGTACATTTGCGCTTGTTGGAATGGCGTCATGCCTTCCATCGGCGAGAGCATGAATACGCGGATACCCTGCTTGCCATGCATGGCGTATTCCGCCGCCGAGCCAGTATCGCCGGAGGTTGCGCCAACAATGTTGATGCTTTCCTTGCGGCGACCTAACTCGTATTCGAACAGGTTGCCCAGCAGTTGCATGGCCATGTCCTTGAAGGCCAAAGTCGGGCCGTTGGACAGCGACAGCAAATGCAAACCGGGTTCCAGCGTCAGCAGCGGGGTGATGTCTTCGGCACTCTGGCCTTCGCGCACAAAATGATAAGTCTGCGCGGTATAGGTTTTGTCGATCAGCGCTTTTAAATCTTCAGCAGGAATGTCATCGACAAAACGCGCGATGATGTTGAACGCCAAATCGCGGTAGTTCATGCCGCGCATTGCGTCGAGGTCGCCAGCATTCAACTGCGGGTAAGTTTCTGGCAAATACAGCCCGCCATCGGGCGCAAGGCCGCCCAGCAAAATGTCAGTAAAGCCAAGTTTTGGCGAGTGGCCGCGTGTGCTGATGTATTTCATGTTTGCGTCAGGTTCAGGGCATGCGGGTTTTCACCCTTCCCCCTTCACCCTTCTCCCTTCACTTCCCTAATGTTTCCAAACGAATCCGCGTGACCTTGCCCTGCACGGAGTTCAAACCTTCCATCCGCGCCATGGCGGCATTCATGTTTTTCTCGACGGTTTCATGCGTCAGCAGAATTAAATCCGTGCTGGACTCGCCCTCTTCCGGCTCGCGCTGGATGAGTGCGTCGATGGAAATTTCTGCGTCGGCCAGAATACGGGTGATGTCAGCCAGCACGCCGGTTTCATCCGCCACGCGCAGTCGCAGGTAGTAGGAAGTCTCAACCTCGTCCATCGGCAGGATAGGCAGATCAGCCAGTTGATCCGGCTGGAAGGCCAGATGCGGTACGCGATGGTGCGGGTCGGCGGTATGCAGGCGGGTCACATCGACCAGATCGGCCACCACGGCGGAAGCGGTTGGCTCGGCACCTGCGCCCGCGCCGTAATACAGCGTGGATCCGACCGCATCGCCTTTTACCAGCACGGCGTTCATTGCACCATTTACATTGGCGATCAGGCGCTTTTCCGGGATCAGCGTCGGGTGTACACGCAGTTCCACGCCATTGGCGCGGCGCTTGGTAATGCCCAGCAATTTGATGCGGTAGCCCAACTGTTCGGCGTATTTCACATCCTCGCCAGTCAGTTTGGTAATGCCTTCGGTGTAGGCTTTGTCGGCCTGCATGGGAATGCCAAAGGCAATCGCCGAAAGTATGGTGAGCTTGTGCGAAGCGTCGATGCCTTCCACGTCAAACGTCGGGTCGGCTTCGGCATAGCCCAGGCGTTGCGCTTCGGCCAGCACTTCATCAAAGCCCGAACCCTTCTCGCGCATTTCGCTAAGAATGAAATTGGTGGTGCCGTTGATAATGCCCGCCACCCATTCGATGCGGTTGGCCGTCAGGCCTTCGCGGATCGCCTTGATGATGGGAATGCCACCGGCAACCGCGGCTTCAAACGCCACCATCACGCCCTTGGCCTGCGCGGCGGCGAAGATTTCGTTGCCGTGCTTGGCGATTAGATGTTTGTTGGCGGTGACGACATGCTTGCCATTTGCTATCGCTTTCATCACCAGCTCCAGCGCGGGCGATAAGCCACCCATTAGTTCGACGACGATGTCGATATCCGGGTTATCGACCACATCCAGCGGATTGGTGGTCAGTTGCAGTCCGCCGCCGCTGGTCTTCTCGGCTTTTTTCAAGTCGCGCACGGCAGCCATCACCACCTGAATTTCGCGTCCGGCGCGACGGGTGATTTCCTGCTGGTTGCGGCGCAGCACGGTTAGCGTGCCGCCGCCCACTGTACCCAAGCCCAGCAGACCGACTTTAATTGGTTTCATGTTTGTACTAATTCCAGAATGTGTTGATTATTTGTGATGTCAAGGTTGTCCGACGCGAGCTTGTCAAGTGCGCCAAAATTACTGCCGAAATTACTGCCGAAATTACTTATGCCGCTTGCGCTCCAAAAAGCGGCCAACCCGCCCAATCGCCTCGCGCAAGTCTTCTTCGTGCGGCAAAAATACCACGCGGATATGATCCGGGTGCGGCCAGTTAAAGCCGGTACCCTGCACCACCAGCACCCGTTCTTCTTCCAGCATTTCCAGAATGAACTGCTGGTCGTTGCGGATGGGGTAAACCTTGGGGTCCAGTTTAGGAAACAGGTACATGGCCGCCTGCGGCTTCACGCAACTCACGCCGGGAATCTCGGTCAGCAACTCCCAGGCCAGATCGCGTTGCCGTGCCAATCTACCCCCCTTTGCTACCAGATCGTTAATGCTTTGGTAGCCGCCCAGCGCAGTCTGAATGCCCAACTGCCCCGGCACGTTGGAACACAGGCGCATCGAGGCCAGCAGATTCAGCCCTTCGATGTAATCTTTGGCATGGCGTTTCTCGCCGGAAATCACCAGCCAGCCCGCACGATAACCGCAAGCGCGGTAGTTCTTGGACAGGCCGTTGAACGTCACCGTCAGCACGTCTTCCGACAGCGCGGCAATCGACGTGTGCGTGGCCGCGTCGTACAACACCTTATCGTAAATTTCGTCGGCGTAAATGATGAGTTGATGCTGACGCGCAAGCTCGACAATTTCCTGCAACAGCGCGGTCGAATACAACGCGCCCGTGGGGTTGTTGGGGTTGATGACCACAATCGCCCGCGTGTTGGGAGTAATCTTGGCTTTGATGTCGGCAATGTCCGGAAACCAGCCCGCGCTTTCATCGCACAGATAATGGCGCGGCGTGCCACCGCCCAGACTGACTGCTGCCGTCCACAGCGGATAATCCGGCGCTGGAATCAGCACCTCGTCGCCGTTGTTCAGCAAAGCCTGCATGGACATCACAATCAACTCGGACACACCATTGCCGATGATAATGTCGTCCACATCCACGCCCTTGATGCCCTTTTCCTGCGTGTAATGCATGATCGCCTTGCGTGCGGCGAACAGACCCTTGGACTCGCTATAACCCGAGGCCTTGTGCATATTGCGAATCACATCCTGCACAATCTCTTCCGGCGCTTCAAAACCAAACGGCGCAGGATTGCCGATGTTGAGCTTGATAATGCGCTGGCCTTCGTCCTCCATCTGACGCGCACGCGCCATCACCGGGCCGCGAATGTCGTAACACACGCTTTCCAGCTTGCCGGATTTCTTGACGGGTTTAAGACCTGGGTTGGAACTCACGCGGATTCCTGCAAAAATTGCCATAAAATCCAGCCCGGATGATGCGTAAATTCGCACGATGATCGCGCCGGACTTTGATTGATAGGGAAGTTTTGAGAAGGAGTGGCGAACGGTTCATACGCCAGACTGAGCGTGGTTGTTGCCGATTTATCGGCTTTAGAGCGTGGTTGTTGTCGGCTTACCGACTTTACAACCACGGCCTCCCCTTTACGGGGACAACCACGGCCTGCCCCTTGCGGGTGGAACAAAACCTTTCATATCAATCAAAGGACAAGCGAGGGCGTGCGTCAATTTATGCAACATCCGGGCTATGACTTGAAGCGCATCATTCTACCTTGAGCGCCACACTGCGGGCAAACAGGAAGCGGGCGAAAACAATGAAACTACACCTTGGCGGCAACGATGGCCGCTACTATTTCTCGGCTTACGGCGACGACCATGTAGAGGTCAACGGACAGCGTTTTGATTTTGGCCTGGTACTCGGCAGCAGCCTGCTGGAACGGGAGGCATTTGAAGGCGTAATGTTTGAAACACTCGAAACCCGGCACTTCGAATGGCTGGCCACACAACCAGCCGAAATCATCCTGCTCGGCACCGGCTCGCGCATCCGCTTTCCCCACCCCTCGCTCACCCGCGCCTTGATCGAAGCAAGAATCGGATTGGAAGTCATGGACACTGGCGCTACTTGCCGGACTTACAATATTTTGGCGGGCGAAGGAAGAAAGGTTGTGGCGGTGATATTGGTTTAAGGTAGGCGGACTTCACAACGATAGACCGTTAGATATATTGTATTTACAAGCGGATGCTGTAATGCTTTGGGCTGCACGATTGGTGTCAGAAAAATCGTAGCAGGCTATGGGATTCAGAGGGGGCGAATGTTGTATTGCAAGACCTGACCCCGGAGTTGGACCCCGGAGTTGCGGAGTTTTACTCATACTCAAGGAGTAGGCATAAATTAGGCTATGTCCCAATTCCCTGTTGAAACTGTCCTGTTCTCCCGATAGCTGAAACAAAACAAGCGGTTGGCGTGATATTTTTTCCGAGGCGCTCGATCA
>JAYUCZ010000247.1:0-3115 GCA_043740065.1 Thiobacillaceae bacterium
GGCGAAGTGGCGGGCGTTGTTGTTGGCGAAATACCAGGTCTCAGTGCGGTTGCTGACGATGAAGAGCTGGAGGAAGCACAGCAGCGTCTTGGTGTAGCCATTGCCGGGGTCGTTCTTGTAATCGACGATCTGCTCCATGGCGCGGCGCGGGCTGATACCGAGAGTCTTCAGCTCGATCTGCACGCAGGGCACACCGTTGATGAGCAGGAGCACATCGTAGCGGTGGTGGCTGTTGTCGGTGTTGATGCGGAGCTGGTTGACGACCTCGAACGTGTTTTTGCACCAGTCCTTGATGTTGACCAAGGTGTAGTTCAGCGGCGTGCCGTCGTCGCGGGTGAAGCTGTTCATCGCGCGCAGGGTGCGGGCGGCGGTGAAGACATCGTCGGAGATGATTTCCTCCAGCAGACGCGGAAATTCGCCATCGGTGAGGCGGACGCGATTGAGGGCCTCGAATTTTTCGCGGAAGTTTTTCTCTAAAGCGGCGCGGTCGCGGATGTCTTCGCGATACTCGTACTTGAGGTTTTGGAGTTTGCCGATGAAGCCGTATTCGATGGTGTCCTCGCGGACGACGAAACTCGGGGTATCAGAGGGCCGACTATAGATGTCTTTTGAATTAGGCATGACTAGCAACGGAAAGATGTTATTGGTGTTTCGTGCTGCGCGACAAAACCCGACCCCCACTCTTGGCGTGGAAGTCGGCAGCGGATGCGTCACACACGTGCCAGCCTGCCGCTTTTAGCAGCAAGTCGATGTTTGTTCTGGCTTGCTGTTCCGGTAGTGGAACCAAGATGCCCCCTAATAGTTACCAAGCCAACAACCCATCCGTTTCGCTTGTTCGACATGCCCCGCACGCCGATTGCTTTGTGGTTTATCTGATGCGAATGCGGGTCTAGCAGCCTGTCGGGTTGCGCACTAGCGAATAATCGCACAAACCCGGCCAATCATTTAACCGAGACGATCATTAGGGTGAACCTGTGGGAGCGCCGCCCACGGCGCGAAAACGACGGCTAATCGCGCCGAGGCGGCGTTCCCGCAGGGTATTTGACCCTGATAATTGCCCGGGATTAACGCCGACTTTTTAAAAAGACCATTGCGTTTGTGCAAATCCAGCAGCCTGTCTGCATCCTTTTCTTCATCCCGTTCGTTTACGCTTCAGTAGAGGCTGATTGCGTCGTACCTTTTTCAACGGAGAGTCACCATGCAAGCGACCCTCGCCCGACTGAGACACTTGCCCAGCCAGCAGCCGTTTGTTTTGGCGCTGGCGGCAGCGGTCTGGTTGGCGCTTTATCGCAGTCTGATTCCGGTTTCCGAGATGCTGGTCGCCGCGTTACCGGTGGTACGCGACAGCCAGGCAAGCTGCGAGCGGCGGTTGCTGCAGTGGTGGAGGCAAGTGTTGCTGAGAGGGTGATGGAGCTGCGCTTGTTTTTAAATTGCCGGTTGACAACAAGCTGATGCGTGCCTGGATTGCCGTCATGATTAAGCCGTCCTCCCGGGAGGCTTTTTTATTTCCACCGCCAGGGTGGCTAGTGCTAATCTTTCTGCATATTCAAACCCGGAGGAAAACCATGAAGCGCCTGTTGTCTTTGCTGCTTTTGCTACCCGCGCTGTCATTCGCCGCCGTGACTGGCAAGGATGTGGAATACAAGGCAGGCGACACCACGATGCGCGGCTGGCTGGCCGAAGATACGGCAATCAAGAGCAAACGTCCGGGTATTCTGGTCGTGCCTGAATGGTGGGGCGCAAATGACTATGCGCGCAAACGCGCGCGCATGTTAGCCGAGGCGGGTTATGTGGCGCTGGTGGTCGATATGTACGGCAACGGCCAGACTGCCAGCAACCCGAAAGATGCTGGGGCGCTGGCGGGAAGCGTCAACAAGAATCCGCCGCTGGCCTTGGTGCGTTTTCAGGCTGCCGAAAAATTTCTGGCCCGGCAGCCAGGTGTCAAAAAAAATCAACTGGCGGCATTGGGCTACTGTTTTGGCGGCGGGGTGGTGCTGAACATGGTGCGCGCGGGCACCCCCTTGAAAGCGGCGGTGAGCTATCACGGCGTGCTGGCAACCGATATTTCCGTCAAGCCGGGGGCGATCAAAACCGCAATCCGCGTGTTTACCGGCGAAGCCGACCCCATCGTGCCGCCAGAGCAAGTGGCTGCATTCAAAACCGAAATGGATAACGCCAAGGCAGATTACAAACTGGTTTCCTATCCCGACGTGAAGCACACCTTTACCAACCGCGAAGCCGACAGCTACGCGGCGCAGTTTGGCCTGCCGCTCAAATATGATGCGCACGCGGATGCGGACTCCTGGGCGCAAACCCTGGAATTTTTGAAAACGGTGTTCAAATAAATGGCTGACCATATCAATCACCGCTGCGATCATCACGATTGCGGCCAGGGCGGAGCACAGCCAGCGGGCTATGGCATTCCGCAAACGGGCACATTCAATCCGGCGGCGTTTGAACAGGCGGTCAACGACATGCTGGCGGCTTGCGGTGTGCCGCCTAACACGGTGCATACCGGGCGCACCGCGTTACGGGTGCGCGAGCTTTGGCAAAAGCGTTTGCTAGGCGGCTACGCGATGGAACCCGGCGAGGCGCTGGGCGAGGGTTTTGCCGATGAGCGCCGCGATATGGTGGTGATACGCGGCATTGCCGTCCACGGCGTGTGCCCGCACCACCTTGTGCCGTTTCGCGGCGTGGCGCATGTCGCCTATATTCCCGGCGGGCGCTTGCATGGCTTTGGGCGGATTGCGCGGTTGGTGGATGCCATCGGCCACCGCTTTACCTATCAAGAATGGATGACCCGCGATATTGCCGAAGCCATGATGACCCACGGCAAGGCGGCGGGTGCGGCTTGCATTATCGAGGCCGAGCAATTGTGCTTGCTGCTGGGCGAAGACCGGCGCGGCGACGAGCGCGTGGTGACGCAGGCGTTTTCTGGCTGCTTTGAATCTAACGACCAGCTACGCAATGAGTTTTTGCATGCGGTGCAGGGTGCGCGAATCTAATGGAGGTTATTGATCCGGCCAGCTTTATCCGTAACTGTAGGTCGGCCTTTAGGCCGACTTGTCGGGCTGAAGCCCGACCTACATTCATGGTTAATTCGTGCCGGATCAAT
>JAYUCZ010000248.1:0-7386 GCA_043740065.1 Thiobacillaceae bacterium
TCGAAGGCATCGACGAGGCTGCCAAAGTAAAGAATTCTAATCATGGGTGTTCCGATAAAATGGGTGGGTTCGTTGCCCGCATTTTATCCTCATGTCCGCCTCCTTTCTTGATTCACTCAATCCTCAGCAACGCGAAGCGGTGACGCTGCCGCCGCAGTCGGCGCTGATTCTGGCGGGGGCGGGGTCGGGCAAAACGCGGGTGCTGACGACGCGCATTGCCTGGCTGATTTCTACCGGGCAGGCGCAGCCGTTGGGTTTGATGGCGGTGACGTTTACCAACAAGGCGGCCAAGGAAATGCTCACGCGCATTTCTGCCGCGTTGCCGATCAATACGCGCGGCATGTGGGTGGGCACGTTTCACGGCTTGGCGAATCGTTTGTTGCGGGCGCATCACCGCGATGCGGGGCTGCCGCAGGTGTTTCAGATTCTGGATACGCAGGATCAGTCCTCCGCGATCAAGCGCTTGTTGAAGTTGATGAACGTGGACACCGACAAGTACGAGCCGCGCAAGGTGCAGTGGTTTATCAACGGCCATAAAGATGCCGGGCGACGCGCCAAGGACGTGGAGGCGCACGACGATTTCACCAAGCGCATGGTGGAAATTTTTGAGGCTTACGACGCGCAATGCCAGCGCGATGGCGTGGTGGATTTCGCCGAGTTGTTGCTGCGTTCGTATGAATTGATGTCGCGCAACGAGCCGTTACGGGCGCATTACCAGTCGCGCTTCAAACACATTTTGGTGGATGAGTTTCAGGACACCAACCCGCTGCAATACCGCTGGCTAAAAATGTTTGCCGGGCCGTCCACGGCGATGTTTGCGGTGGGCGATGACGACCAGTCTATCTACGCATTTCGCGGTGCGGAAACCGCCAACATGCGCGAGTTTGAACGCGATTACGCGCAAGGCCGCGTCATCAAGCTGGAACAAAATTATCGCAGCCACGGCAACATCCTCACCGCCGCCAATCAGCTCATCAGCCGCAACCGCGAACGTCTGGGCAAAAATCTGTGGACGGACGAAGGCGAAGGCGAACCGATCCGCGTATTTGAAGGTTACGGTGATCAGGACGAAGCCGGGTTTATTGTCGATGAAGTGAAGGCGCTGCATCGCGAAGGCGTGGCGCTGGTGAACATGGCCTTGCTGTATCGCTCCAACGCGCAGTCGCGGGTGCTGGAGCACGCGCTGTTTTCGGCGGCGATTCCCTACAAGGTTTACGGCGGCTTGCGTTTTTTTGAGCGCCAGGAAGTGAAACACGCGCTGGCGTATTTGCGCGTGCTGAGTTTTCCTGATGACGACGGCGCATTTTTGCGCATCGTGAATTTCCCCACCCGTGGCATCGGCGCACGCGGTCTGGAAAACTTGCAGGAAGTCGCCAAGGGCGGTGGCGTGTCGTTATGGCTGGCGGCACAAGCGCAAAGCGCCGGGAAAATGGCCAGCGGCAAGGGTCTGCCCGCGTTTGTCGGGATGATGCAGTTGATGCACGACCAGATTGAAGGTTTGGGGCTGGCCGATACGCTGGAGCATGTCATCCACGCTTCCGGTCTGGTCGATCATTATCTAAACGAGAAAGACGGCCAGGATCGGCTGGAGAATCTTTATGAATTGGTGAATGCGGCCAAGTTGTTTGAGCAGGATATTGAGTCGAGCTCTCACCCTCACCCCAGCCCTCTCCCTGAGGGAGAGGGGGCGAACGCCGAACAAGCTGCGTCTAACCTTGGCCAGATTAACGAAGCAGCCCAAAGCGTGATGGAATCCTTTCTCGCCCACGCCGCGCTGGAGGCGGGTGAGCATCAGGCGGGCGCAGGGTCGGACGCGCTGCAACTGATGACGGTCCACGCCGCCAAGGGTCTGGAATTTCACAGCGTGTTCATCACTGGGTTAGAAGAAGGCTTGTTTCCGCACGAGCAAAGTTTCAGCGATTCGGACGGCCTGGAAGAAGAACGGCGGCTGATGTATGTGGCGATTACCCGCGCACGGCGGCGGCTGTATTTAACCCACGCGCAATCGCGCATGTTGCATGGACAGGTGCGCTACGGATTGCCGTCGCGGTTTTTGGAAGAGCTGCCGGAAAAATTGCTGTTGCCGTTGAATAAACGCCGCGCAGCGTGGGGCGAGCCTAAAAGCGCCAGTGCTTACGGGGGCGAAAGCCAGTCGTTTAACAACCCCGTCACCCAAAGCGCCGCCGGTTTTTCCGTCGGGCAAAACGTCATGCACCAGAAATTTGGCGCAGGCGTGATCCTCAACTTTGAAGGGCGCGGCAGCGATGCACGGGTGCAGGTCAAGTTTCGCGAAGCCGGAACCAAATGGCTGGCGCTGGAATATGCGAAGTTGAGTGCGGCTTGAAGTTTTAACCGCAGAGGACGCGGAGGAAAAACGGAATCCTCCGCGTCCTCTGCGGTGAATAGGTTTTTTTGGGCTTTAAGCCTTGTTTGCAAACATCGCCTGATAACCCAGATAAGCCGTGCCCAACATGACAGGCAGCATGACCAGCAAGCCGACGATGGGGATGGCGGCCAGCAGTAACACCGGGATCATTGCCAGGCCGCTGACCAGTAGCGCCGCCCAGTTTTTAACACAGGCTTTAAGGCTTAAGCCCATGGCTTGTAGCGGTGTGGCGTTGCCAAACAGAATCAGCGCCGGGGCAAACCAGGTGGCGGCGACGGCGGGCACAATCAGCGTAGTACCCAACAGCAGTAGCCCGGTTTTGCCTTGCAGCTCCTGCGCCAACTGCTCCAGCGTGGCACCTTTCTGTAGGGACTGCATCATGGCTTCGTAATCCACGCCCAGGCTTTTCATCATGAACATGATGGCGATCAGCATGCCCAGATAAGCTGCGCCCACCATGGCCAGCGGCACAGCATGGGTTTTGAATCCGGCCAGCAGGTGCGGCAGCTCCGGGTCTTCGCCTTCGTCCACCGCACGGTAGGCGCGCATGAAACCGGCGGCAAGCAGGGGGGTGATAATTTCGGACAATCCCGTACCCAGCACGGGAATCAACTGAATAATCAGCACTGCGCCCAGAAAAATGGCCGCCCCGGCAGACAAAATCAGCGGGCTTTTGAAAAAAAGTTTAAATGCGCCAATGACCCAGGCAAGGCCATCGCGCGCCGCAACGCGGCGTGGGAGTTCGTTATCCATCAGAGGGGTAAATTAGAGAGAGACAAAAAAATCAGAACGAGTGAATAACCCACTGCGGTACGGCCATCGGCGGCGCGGCACCGTCGTTGCGGGTAAATTCGCCGCGCCCAAGCTGATCCACGAGAAAGTAGGGCTTGCCCTTGGGCGGGGTAACTTTCAGCATGTACAGTTTGCCCTTGATGCGGTATTCCTCGACGCGCTCGCGCCCCTTGTTGCGGATGGTGATGGAGGGTTCTTCGAGGCTGTTACCCACACCGGGTGCGCCGTCCGGCACGGGCGTGCTGCCTTTGGGTGGCGCACCCACTTTTCCTGCCTCGGGTGGGGCGGGCGCTTTGTCGGCTGCGGCAACAGGCAGGGCGGTCAGTATCAAGGCGAGGACGAAGGTTCTCATGCTGGCTCCAGGCAAGGCTGTGTTTGGGAAGATTGTGTTTTCAGGGCACTTCTATAAATCCAGATTCCATCTCAACTGCTGCGTTGCGGAAAAAATTTCTTGCTTACATATCAACATATGCCGCGCTGCGAAATTCTTTCCGCGCCTTGCATTTGAGCGAACTTTGAATTTATAGAAGCACCCTTTCAGGATAGCGCAAAAGATGCGGCGTTTTACAGATTGAGCTGGATTTCGCGCTCGGAAAGCGTCGGCGCAAAACCGCGTTTTTCATAATGGCTGAAAATCGCATCGACGACCTCTTCGGGTTTGTCGATGATCTGAATCAAGTCCATGTCTTCCGGGCTAATCATGCCTTCCTTGATTAGCCGGTCTTTAAACCAGGCAATCAGCCCGCTCCAGAATTCCGAGCCCACCAGAATGATGGGGATGTTCCGCGATTTGCGGGTTTGCACCAGCGTTAGCGCTTCCATCAGTTCGTCCAGCGTACCGAAGCCGCCGGGCATGACGACGTAAGCCGAGGCGTATTTAACGAACATCACCTTGCGCGAAAAAAAGTGCCGGAACGATTGGCTGATGTCCTGATACGGATTGTTGTTTTGCTCGTGCGGTAACTGGATGTTGAGGCCGACGCTGGGTGATTTGCCGAAATACGCGCCCTTGTTGGCGGCTTCCATAATGCCGGGGCCGCCGCCGGAAATAACCGAGAAACCCGCGTCTGACAACTGCCGGGCAATCTGCTCGGTGAGGATGTAGTAGGCGTGGTCGGGCGGAGTGCGTGCGCTGCCGAAAATAGACACCGCCGGACGGATGCTGGCGAGGCGTTCTGTGGCCTCGGTGAACTCTGACATAATGCCAAACAGCCGCCAGGATTCACGCGCCGAGTAGTCTATTTCTTCCGCGCCACGCGGATCGGCCATTTCGGGCAATTTGCTTTTGTGCATTGAGAACCCCTGTGAATAACGCTCAAAAAACACTCTTGATGGTGGATGGTTCGTCCTATCTGTACCGCGCTTTCCACGCCATGCCGGATTTACGCAACCGCCTTAACCAGCCGACCGGCGCGATTTATGGCGTGATCAACATGCTGAAAAAGCTGGAAAAGGATTTCCCGTCCGATTATATCGTCTGCGTGTTTGACCCCAAGGGTAAAACTTTTCGCGACGACTGGTATCCGCAATATAAAGCCAACCGCCCGCCCATGGCCGAAGATTTGTCGGTGCAGATTGCCCCGCTGTTTGAAGGCATCCGCGCCCTGGGCTGGCCGCTGGTGGTGGTGGACGGCGTTGAGGCCGATGACGTGATCGGCACGCTGACCACCCACGCGGCGGCGTTGGGCGTACATAGCATTGTTTCTACCGGCGACAAGGACATGGCGCAACTGGTGAATGCGCAGGTAAAACTCGTCAACACCATGAGCAACGAAGTGTTGGACGAAGCCGGGGTCGCCGCCAAATTTGGCGTGCCGCCGCAGCGCATCGTCGATTACCTGGCGCTGATAGGCGACACCGTGGACAACGTGCCGGGCGTGGAAAAAGTCGGCCCCAAAACCGCTGTCAAATGGCTGGGAGAATACGGCACGTTGGATAACATTGTTGAACACGCTGCCGACATCAAAGGCGTGGTCGGCGAGAACCTTCGACGCGCCCTGGACTGGCTGCCGATGGGGCGCAAACTCGTCACCATCAAATGTGATGTAGATCTGCCGTTTGATTTCGACGCGCTGAAAAAACAGCCGCAAGACCACGACGCGCTGCTGGCGTTTTTTGAAGCGCAGGATTTCCGTAGCTGGGGACGCGAGATCAAAGAGCTGAATGCGCCCAGTGGCTCATCCTTACCCAAAGGACAAGCCCCCTCTCCCTTGACGGGAGAGGGTTGGGGAGAGGGTGAAATGCCCGCCTCCCCACCGTCGCCCAACACCGACCACCGCGCCAGCTACGACTGCATCCTCACGCCAGAACAACTACAAACCTGGCTGGATAAAATCAGCGCCGCCGATGTTGTCGCCTTCGACACCGAAACCACCTCGCTAGAACCCATGACTACCGAATTGGTCGGCATGTCGTTTGCACTTTCAGTTCCCCTCCCCCTCCCCCTCCCCCGTGAGGGGGGAGGGGGAGGGGGAGAGGGAGATATTCAAATTTCCGCCGCCTATCTCCCCCTCGCCCACCGCTACCCCGGTGTCCCCGAACTACTGAACCGCGCAGCGACACTGGAAAAACTTCGCCCCTGGCTGGAAAATCCGCGCCCGCAAAAGATCGGCCAGAACCTCAAGTTCGACCGCCACGTGTTAGCCAACCACGGCATTCAATTAAAAGGCATCGTGCATGACACGCTACTGGAATCCTATGTCGCCGAATCGCACATGCCGCACAACCTGGACAGTCTGGCGGCACGCTTTACCGGGCTTGCAACACTGAGCTATGCAGACGTAACCGGCAAGGGCGCAAAGCAAATTTGCTTTGATCAAGTGTCCATCGAAACCGCCACCCACTACGCTGCCGAAGATGCCGATGTGACCTTGCGCGTACACGCTGCGCTGTACCCGCAAATCGAATCCGCGCCGGGATTGAACGCCATTTATACCGACATCGAATTGCCGTCCGCCGAAGTGCTGTTCCGCATGGAGCGCAACGGCGTGCTGATCGACCGCAATTTACTCGCGGTACAAAGCGAAGAGCTTGGCCGGAAAATGCTGGACTTGGAACAGCGTGCCTATCAGGAAGCTGGTCAGCCATTCAACCTGGCTTCGCCCAAACAAATTGGCGAAATTTTGTTCACCCAAAAAGGCTTGCCGGTGGTTAAAAAAACCCCCGGCGGCGCACCTTCTACCGACGAAGAAACGCTGGAACAACTGGCGCTTGACCATCCCATTGCCCGCGCCATACTCGACTATCGCGGCATGGCCAAACTCAAATCGACTTACACCGACAAGCTGCCACAAATGATTAACGCCAAGACTGGCCGCGTGCATACCAGCTATTCGCAGGCCACCGCCGTCACCGGCAGGTTGTCCAGTTCTGATCCCAATTTGCAGAATATTCCCGTCAGAACACAAGAAGGCCGCCGCATCCGCGAAGCCTTCATCGCCCCGGCCGGTAGCCGGATTTTATCGGCCGATTATTCGCAAATTGAGCTTCGCATCATGGCGCACCTTTCCGGCGATCCCGGTCTGCTCGATGCTTTTGCCAAAGGTGAAGATGTACACCGTGCCACCGCTTCGGAAGTGTTCAGCGTGCCACGCGACCAGGTCTCAAGTGAACAACGCCGCTATGCCAAAGTGATCAACTTCGGATTGATTTACGGCATGAGCGCGTATGGACTCGCGAGCAATCTGGGCATAGAAAATTCCGCCGCCAAGCTCTACATCGACAAATACTTCGCCCGCTATCCCGGCGTGAAAGCCTACATGGACCGCACCCGCAGCGACGCCCAGGAACGCGGCTACGTCGAAACCGTGTTTGGGCGACGCTTGTGGTTACCCGATATTCGCAGTGGTAATCAGGGGCGTCGCCAAGGTGCCGAACGTGCCGCCATTAACGCGCCGATGCAGGGTACCGCCGCAGATTTGATCAAGCTCGCGATGATTGCGGTGCAAGGCTGGCTGGAGGTGGAACAGCTTGCTACGCGCATGATTATGCAGGTGCACGACGAGCTGGTATTGGAAGTGCCGGAATCGGAGTTGGAACGCGTGAAAGCGAAAGTGCCACAGCTGATGAGCGGGGTGGCCAAGCTGGAAGTGCCGCTGGTGGCGGAACCGGGAGTGGGGATGAATTGGGAGGAGGCGCATTGAGAAGCTTGAGATTTGTTTTTGCAGTTGCTCTCGCGGTTGCGTCGATACCGGGCGCTGCCGTAAAAC
>JAYUCZ010000249.1:0-3106 GCA_043740065.1 Thiobacillaceae bacterium
GTGCTGGCGGATCATGCCGCGCGTGTCGCGGCCATAGGAACCGGCCTCGGAGCGGAAGCATGGGGTATGCGCGACAAACTTGAGCGGCAAGTCTTCCGCCGCGACAATTTCATCGCGCACCAGATTGGTCACTGGCACTTCGGCGGTGGGAATGAGATAGAGCACTTCAGATCTCGTCTTCCATTGTTTTTCCATCTCAGCCAACTGTTCTGGAGTAAACCCACTACTTTCGTAGCCAAAACTCTCCAGCCCGCCTTTTCCGCCGGGATATGCAACAAACAAATCTTCCTTGAACTTGGGCAACTGGCCCGTGCCGCGCATGGAATCGGCGTTGACCAGATAGGGAACATAAACTTCGGTGTAGCCATGCTCGTTGGTATGCACGTCGAGCATGAACTGCGCGAGCGCACGGTGCAGGCGCGCCATGCCGCCCTTCAACACCGCAAAGCGCGAACCGGAAAGTTTGGCGGCGGCTTCAAAATCCAGCCCCAGCCCGGCACCAATATCAACGTGATCCCTGGCTTTAAAATCATCAAACTGGCGCGGTGTGCCCCAGCGCAAGACCTCGCTGTTCCCGCTTTCGTCTGTGCCTTCTGGAACAGACTCGTGCGGCAGGTTGGGAATGCCCATCAGCAGCGCGTTGAATTTTTCCTGCAAGGCGGACAAGGCATCTTCACCGGTCTTGAGTTCATCGCCCAGGCCAGCCACTTCGGCCATGATGGGCGCAACATCTTCGCCTTTGGACTTGGCCGCACCGATGCTCTTGGACAAAGCATTCCGTTTTGCCTGCAATTCCTGAGTACGGGTTTGCAAGGTTTTGCGCTCGGCTTCCAGCGCGGCAATGCCCGCCACATCCAGATCGAACTTGCGGGTCTTGAGTTTGGTTGCAACACCTTCAAGGTCGTTGCGCAGTTGTTGTATGTCCAGCATGGGTTGTCCTTAAAAATCAAATTGAATACAGAGATGCAGACAAAAACCAGAAACCCATCAACAGGGAGGTAAGAGAGGTATGGGAGGGGAAAGGGTTTCCTCCTTTACCTCTCTTACCTCCCTGTCTATTGCTTCTTTTGCGCTTCTGCGTTCGTTATTCTTCCTTCTTCACCTGTCTGTCCAGGCTTTTCAAATAATTCAGTCGTTCGGCAATTTTGCCTTCCAGCCCTCTTGGTGTCGGCTGGTAAAAATTTGGCTGTATGCCTTCCGGGAAATAATCCTCCCCTGCCGCATAGGCATCCGGTTCGTCGTGGGCGTAGCGGTAGGCGTGGCCGTAACCAAGTTCCTTCATCAACTTGGTCGGCGCATTGCGCAAATGCACCGGCACTTCACGCGAGCCATCTTCGCCCACAAAGCGCCGGGCGTTATTGTAAGCCACATAGGCGGCATTGCTCTTGGGTGCGCAGGCCAGGTAAATGACGGCTTGGGCAATCGCCAGTTCGCCTTCCGGGCTGCCTAGTCTTTCATAGGTTTCGGCGGCATCCAGGGTTAATCGCAAGGCACGCGGGTCGGCCAGGCCAATGTCTTCGCTGGCCATGCGGATCACCCGCCGCGCCAGATACAGCGGGTCACAGCCACCGTCCAGCATGCGCACCATCCAGTACAAGGCCGCATCAGGGTTGGAGCCGCGCACGCTTTTATGCAGGGCGGAAATCTGGTCGTAGAAATGGTCGCCGCCTTTGTCAAAGCGTCGCACGCCGCGCACCAGCACATTGCTGACCAATTCTTCGGTGACTGCTGTGTTCTGGGCTTGCGCGGCTTCCACCAGTTGTTCCACGTCATTCAGGAAACGCCGCGCATCGCCGTCAGCGTAATCCACCACTTTAGCCATGGCCGCTGCATCAAACTGCATCTCCGGCAGGTGGAGTTTTACACGCTCGAACAGAGCCAGCAATTCTTCCCGCGCCAGCGCTTGCAGCACATACACCTGCGCGCGTGACAGCAACGCACCGACCACTTCAAACGATGGATTCTCGGTGGTTGCGCCGATGAACGTCACCAGCCCGGACTCCACATGCGGCAACAGCGCATCCTGCTGGGATTTATTGAAGCGGTGGATTTCATCGACAAACAATATCGTGCGCCGCCCGGAAACCCTGGCCTGCTCGGCACGCGCAATCGCCTCGCGGATTTCTTTTACGCCCGACAGCACGGCAGACAGCGGAATGAACTCCGCCGCCATCGCGTCCGCCATCAGCCGCGCCAGCGTGGTTTTGCCTACGCCGGGCGGCCCCCACAAAATAAACGAATGCAGCTTGCCGGATGTATAGGCCACGCGCAGCGGCTTGCCCGCTCCGATCAGATGCGCCTGGCCTGCAACCTCATCCAGCGTTTTCGGACGCAGGCGCTCGGCTAAAGGTTGATAGCCCACGTCAGGCTCGAATAGATTACCGCTCGCCATCAATCAGTCAGTAATGATGTCCGCATTTTTGGGCGGCGAAAATTTAAACTCGCCCGCGCTCACCGCAGGATTTTTTTCCAGTTTGCTGAACTTCAGCACGGTGGTCTGACCAAACGTGTCCTTCAATTCCATGCTGGCCAGCGTGTTGCCGGAAAAGCCCATGCGCACGGCTTCAAAGGTGCTGTCCTTGTCTTTGGGTTTGGCTTCCAGCCAGTCCAGCCCGCCAGCACTGCCTGCATCTTTCAGCGTGTAATGTTTTTCAATATCGTTGTTGCCCGCCAGCAAGGCCGCCGGACTGGAACCCAGCGCATCGCCCAGCTTGCGCACCGTCACCTGCTCCAGATCGGCATCGTAAATCCACAGCTTGCTGCCATCGCCCACGATCAACTGCTCGTAGGGTTTTTGATACACCCAACGGAACTTGCCCGGGCGCGAAAACGCCAGCGTGCCTTCGGATTTCTGACGCAGTTTGCCGTTCTGGTCTGTGACCGTCTGGGTGAAACCGGCTTTGGCCGTGCGCGTTTCGCTGATGAAAGATTTGAGCGCATCCACGCCACCAGCAAAGGCTTGAGAAGAACAACACAGCGCGCTAATTAGCAGAATTTTAGTTTTCATAAGTCGCGGATTCAAGTTCGAAGTGCAACGGTTAACGGGATATTGGTGTAGCGCATTTCTAGCCCGAAGAATACCTCGTGTGGCGTTCTGAATCCCAGC
>JAYUCZ010000250.1:0-3102 GCA_043740065.1 Thiobacillaceae bacterium
AGTCCAGACCTGGCAGCGCGTATCGCCCGGCTGACTCGAACCACGCCGCAATCCTGGCTGCGGATGCAGGAAGCCCTGGACTTGTGGCAGGTGAATCAAAACCCGGAACGGCTGGCGAATATCAAGCCGTTGGCGGTTGCGGCATAGTGCAAACGACACCGCACCTGATCGAGCATCAACTTGCCCATGCCGTTAAAGACCCCAACGGACGCGCCTAGCAGGACGGGGCGAAAATGGGTGTGATCACTCTGCCAGCTAAAGTTAACATGAGCCTTACACCGCGCATCATTCGGGCGCGGCCGGGTTGTCGGTGGTGAGGAGCGCGGTGGCGGATACGGGGAACGGGTCAGCGCGGCACGATCAGGTTGAACAGTTCCTCGGCTTTGGCCGGGTCGAGTGTGCGCAGGGTTTTTACTGCCTGCAAGGCGGCGGCGGTGTTGCCGGATAGAGCATAGGCCACAGCCAGGTTGTTCCAGGCACCGGCATATTCCGGGTCGATGCGCAGCGCCTGGCGGTAGGCGGCGATGGTGTCGTCGTAGCGTTCCAATTTGCGATAGGTGATCCCCAGGTTGTTCCAGGCCTTGGCCCGTTCCGGGTCGATGCGCAGCGCCTGACGGTAGGCGGCGATGGCATCATCAAAACGTTTGAGGTTGTGGTAGGTGTTCCCCAGGTTGTTCCAGGCATCGGCATATTCCGGGTCGATGCGCAGCGCCTGACGGTAGGCGGCGATAGCGTCGTCATAGCGTTTGAGGTCGTCGTAGGTGTTCCCCAGGTTGTACCAGGCCTCGGCAACTTCCGGGTCGATGCGTAGCGCCTGACGGTAGGCGGCGATGGCATCGTCGTAGCGTTTGCGGTCGGCGTAGGTAATCCCCAGGTTGTTCCAGGCATCGGCATATTCCGGGTCGATGCGCAGCGCCTGGCGATAGGCGGCGATGGCCTGCTCAAGCTGGTTCAAGTTTCTGTGGGCACGTCCAATTACAAACCAGGCAACCGAATTCTCAGGTTCGGCCTTGGCCCACTGCTTGCTCCAGGCGAGCAGCCCCGCCCAATCCTTCTTTTCTTCCAGCGCGGCGGCGCGGGTGAGCCAGTCGATCTGGCTGCGCTCTTTGCTGGCGGTCTTTTTACCGGGCTTGAGGTCGGCCAGCCATTCCACCGGCATGGCGAAGTTAAGGCTTTGGCCGTCGTCGATGTAGAGCGTGGTCAGCCCCACCAGTCGGGCTTCGTTGTCGAACAGGCCGCCGCCGCTGGAGCCGGGGCTGATGGCGGCGGTGGTCTGGATCAGCGGGGGAGGACTGCCGCGCAGTTGCGAGACGATGCCGTCGGATAGCGAGAGTTCCAGCCCTTTGGGTGCGCCGACGGCGTATACCGCTTCGCCGATTTTAAGCGTGGTGGCTTTGCCAATTTGCGCGGGGGTGCCGCCCAGTTTGTCGGCTTGCAGCAGGCACAGGTCTTTGTCTGTGTCGCCTGCGTAGAGGGTGGCGGGCACAAAGACTTTGCCGCGCCCGGCCTCGAAGCTCGCGCCGTTTTTTATCACGTGGCAGTTGGTGGCGATTTTGCCGGACGGCAGAATCACGCCGCTGCCAAAAGCGGTTTCTTTGCCTTTGGCATCCAGCGTTTTGATGACGACGACGCTGTTCTTGACCTGCTCGAACACCTGGCTGGGGGTGAGCGCGTGGGCGGTTAGCGGGAGGGCGGCGAGAACAAGCGCGAGGCGGACGGGCAGGGATGGTTTCATTGTTGATCCGATTTGAAAATGCGGTTCACGAAATCGTTTTTTAACGGTGCTGGGCGAATCATGCTGACAATCTGCATCAGGCCGAGGTTTTGAGTTTGACCGAAAAATCTGCCACGCCCAATTTAAACAGCCGCTTGGCCGCCGCGTCCAGTGTCTTGAATTCGCGCGTTTCGCGCTTGCCGGTTTCCAGCGCACGGCCATCGGCCACGATCATGTAGCCTTGGGACATCACGGCATAGTGAACCTGCACCTGTTTGAGGGCGCGTGCATCCAGCAGCAGCTTGAGTTCCCGTTCGGTCATGATGCCTCCTTGTTTCCCGATTCCTGCGGTGTGAAGAGATCGCCCTGATCCACCAGCACCAGCAAGTCGCCCGGCGTGACCTGAAGAAACTGACAGAGCTTACCCAGCACGGCACGGTCGAAGCTGTTGACGCGGTCGTTGTAGTAGCGATCCATGGTGGCGCGCGCAATGCCGGTTGCCCGGCACACGTCGGACACTTTGAGGCGCCTGGCTCCGAGGATGGTAGATAAACGACAACTAATCATTTTTTTACCAATAAATATTTATCGACACGGATCAATATATGTCAGAAAACGTGGAAAGTCGAGCGATTGGCAACTGCGCTACGGGAACAAGCCAAGGCTTTAAGTGGGATGCGCTGAACAGCATTTTACTGTTCGATACTGTTGCTTGCGCCCTGTGGGTAAGTGGGGCATCAAAAAGTTTTGACGGTACTTTTGACGGTACTTCGTGAGTAGCGAAAACCTAAACCAATACACCATACGGCTTGCAGCAAAAGATGTGAGTCCCCCTCCAACCAGATTCCCCAATACTGTTTACTATCTGCAACAAGTGTCGTAATTTCGCACACTCGCGTGTCGCGTTCGTCAATAGAACCGCAAGTTTCGAATATACTTATGCACATTCTGGCGCATTGGTATTGCGCCTATGGCTCGATTTCCTCTCCTGAAACACGCAGGGGATGTTTTTTTAAATTCTTTTTGAATAGTTTCCCCCTTATTTTGGAGAGCATCATGCAAGTTAAATGTATCAGTTTTGCGGCTCTGGCGGCAGTTGCTGCCATGCCTTTGATGGCTGCGCAAACCGCGCCATCTGCACCTGCTCCGGTTGCCGCGCCCGTGGTTGCACCCGCAGCCCAGGCCAATATCCCTGTCGAAAACTGGCTGTGGCGCATGGGTGACTTTACCCAGAACGCTTCTGCTTTTAAGGATCCGAAGGCTTTTAATCCATGGTTCGGCGCGATGACCGATCCTTCTGCCGTGGCCGCAGCACTGCCGATGATGATAGAGCCGGGCACCTGGATTCGCACGACATCCAGCATGATGCAGCCTGGCATGGTGAGCAA
>JAYUCZ010000251.1:0-3100 GCA_043740065.1 Thiobacillaceae bacterium
CGTACTTGTGGGAGCGCCGCCCCCGGCGCGAATGCGGCCATCATCGCGCCGGGGGCGGCGCTCCCACAACCGGGTTTTTGGGGCTAATGGATGAACCGGGATTATATGCGCCGGGTTACTGCTTACCTGTCCGGCTGCTCACATTTCCTTGGCGACTTTAGTGCCGGATTTTTGCGGATGTTTGTCGAAGTAGGATTTGATGCCGGACAAAATCGCATCGACCAGTTTGTCCTGGTAGGCCTCGTCGTTGAGGCGTTTTTCTTCTGCCGGGTTGGAAATGAACGCGGTTTCGATCAGGATGGAAGGAATATCCGGCGCTTTGAGTACGGCAAAACTGGCCTGCTCAACATGATACTTGTGCAAGTCGTTGACCTCGCCGATTTCCTTCAGCACATGCCGCGCCAGCCGCAGGCTGTCGGTGATGGTGGCAGTTTGCGAAAGGTCGATCAGGGTGTGCTTGAGGAATTTGTCCTTGACGTCGATATTGATGCCACCAATGAGATCGGCATCGTTTTCTTTTTTCGCCAGCCAGCGGGCGGCGGCGGAAGTCGCGCCGTGTTCAGACAAGGCAAATACCGACGAGCCGCGTGCTTCGGGCTTGATGAAGGCATCGGCATGGATGGACAGGAACAAATCAGCCCGCACCGCACGCGCCTTGTTGACGCGCTCGTGCAGCGGAATGAAGTAATCGCCGTCGCGGGTCAGGTAGGCGCGCATGTTGGGCAGCGCATCAATTTTCTGCTTGAGCTTGCGTGCGATCGTCAGCGTAATGTGTTTCTCATAACTACCGTTTGCGCCCACAGCGCCCGGGTCTTCGCCGCCGTGTCCGGGATCAATCGCCACCATCATCATGCGCGAATACACAGCAGGCGCTTTGGCGGAAGTGGCGGGTGGCGGATTATTCTGAACCGCAGGTAGCGCAGCTAACGGCTGCGCGGGCTGGGTTTGCTGGATAGATTGGGGCAGCGCAGGCTGAGGTAGCGGCGCAGCTTTCGCCAGCGCCTGCGCCACCTCGGGTGTGGTTGCAGAATACAGGTCAATCACCAGCCGATGGGCGTATTCGCCCAGCGGTTTTAGCGCGAACACCGAGGGCTTGACCGGCATTTTCAGTTCGAACACCAGGCGCATCACGCCGGGACGGTTCAGCCCGACGCGCACGTTGGCGATGTAGAAATCGTTGGGGTTAACTTGTGCGGGCAAACCGGTCAGCACTGCGCCCGGTTCGACGTTTTCAATATCCACCACCAGCCGCTGTGGATTGGTCAGCGAAAAATATTTGAAGGTCAACGGCTCGGCAGATTCGAGCGCAATCCGGGTGTAATCGGGAGAAGGCCACACGCGCGCGGCGGACAGCGTGCCCGCTGCCGCCGTTGCAGCGGCCATGTACAACAACGCGGTGGCAAACAGTCTAAACAGCATCCAGCCCTCGCAAAAAATCACGTCCTCTTGCAGTCAAACCCGACAACCCGGCCTTGCGCCCTTCCCCGTCCATGTCGATGTGAATCTCTACATCCGGCTCTGGAAGCAGACCGGCGGCTTTTTCCGGCCACTCCACAATGCAAGCAATTGTGCCGGAAAAATCGTCGCGAAAGCCAGCATCCAGCCACTCACGCGGATCATTCATGCGATACAAGTCGTAATGATGCAACGTCAGGCCGGATAGTTCGTAAGGCTCCACCAGCGTATAGGTCGGACTTTTCACCCGCCCGGTGTGACCCAGCGCCCGCAGCAGCCCGCGCACTAAAGTCGTTTTTCCTGCGCCAAGATTGCCGTACAGATACACGGTCAAACCCGGTGTGATATACGCGGCCAGCTTCGCGCCCAAGGCCAATGTGGCGGCCTCATCAGGCAGCGTCAGGTTCTTGGTCGCGTTATCATCGGTGCTATGCAAGGTCATGATTCGATCAACTACGCCAATCTCAATCTCTCTGGTCTGGTCAGCGACATTCGCGCCTGGGCGCGTGAGCTGGGTTTTGCCGACATCGGCATCAGCGGCATTGCGCTGGAATCCGCCGAAGCAGAGCTGTTGCAATGGCTGCAAAACGGCTACCACGGCGACATGGATTATATGGCCGCGCACGGCACAAAACGCACCCGGCCAGATGAATTGCTGCCAGGAACTTTAAGGGTGATCAGCGCCCGCCTGCCCTACTGGCCTGGCGATGCCACCCCGGCGCAACAAGTATTAGACGACCCGGCGCTGGCCTATATTTCGCGCTACGCATTGGGACGCGATTATCACAAGGTATTGCGCGACCGCTTGCAAAAACTCGCCAGCCGCATTGAGGAGTCGGTTGGCGCGTTTCAATACCGCGTATTTACCGATTCTGCGCCAGTCATGGAAGTGGCGCTGGCCGCGCAAACCACACTAGGCTGGCGCGGCAAACACACACTGTTGCTGAATCGTGAGGCGGGCTCGTTTTTCTTTTTGGGCGAGATTTATGTGGGCCTGCCACTGCCCGTGGATACGCCTGCTACCCAACATTGCGGCACCTGCACCGCCTGCCTGACCGCCTGCCCGACCAATGCGTTTGTCGCCCCCTATGTGCTGGACGCGCGGCGCTGCATTTCCTATCTGACCATCGAACACAAAGGCAGCATTCCGCTTGAACTCAGACCCTTAATGGGCAACCGCATTTACGGCTGCGACGATTGCCAGATTGTTTGCCCCTGGAATCGCGAAGCCGCACCCGGCAAACTAGCCGATTTTGCGCCACGCCACGGGCTGGACTCGACCACGCTAATCGAACTGTTTGGCTGGGACGAGGACACATTCCTGAAACGCATGGAAGGCTCGGCTATCCGCCGCATCGGGCATGAACGCTGGTTGCGCAATATCGCCGTCGCGCTCGGCAACGCGGCGCCCTCACCGGTAATCAAGGCCGCGCTTGGCGCACGCCTGAACCATCCGTCCGAGTTGGTACGCGAGCATGTGGCGTGGGCGCTGGAACGCCAGCAAAAGGCTTAAGAGGTCTCTAAAAATTCGTCACGCCGGTAAAAAGCCGGTAGGAGCGGCGCCTTTATGCCCTTTAGGGTGCTCGCCGCGAATGTCTTTCGGCCCGGGGCGGGCCTCCTACATTCCAGCCGTCCGCAATTCCTC
>JAYUCZ010000252.1:0-7352 GCA_043740065.1 Thiobacillaceae bacterium
CCACCTGCATTTGTCCGAAGTGGATCTCGTCAGCTTCGACAGCAACCTGCACTTCATGCCGCCGGTTAGAAGTCAGCGCGACCGCGAAGCGCTCATTCAAGGCTTGATGGACAACACCATCGATGCCGTCTGCTCCGACCACGCCCCCGCCGACGACGACGAAAAACAATTGCCCTTCGGCGAGTCCTCCCCCGGTGCATCCGGCGTAGAACTGCTGCTGCCGCTGACCCTGAAGTGGGCGGCCGAAAACGGCGTTCCCCTCAACCAGGCCATCGACTGCCTCACCCGCAAACCCGCGCAAATTCTCGGCATCCCCGCCGGCACCCTGTCCATCGGCGCCAACGCCGACCTCTGCATCTTCGACCCCGAAGCACGTTTCACCGTCACCGCCAAACTACTCAAAAGCCAGGGCAAGAACACGCCATTTTTAGGGCTGGAACTGCCCGGCGTAGTCAAGGCCACGGTGATTGACGGGCATGTGGATTTCGAGCGCGGCTGATCTGGTGATGTCGTCGGCCTGATAGCCGCGCTCGCCACACCCCACAATCTGTCACGCACAGACTTGACAGGCCGTAACCCATGGTTCACAGTTGACGTATGAGAACGATCCACACCACAAGCGTATTCGATGCCTGGTTTTCCGGTTTGCGCGACAAACATGGGAAGGCACGCATCGAGGCTCGGTTGCGGCGGGTCGAGCAAGCCAATCTGGGCGATGTAAAACCCGTTGGCGAAGGCGTGAGTGAGCTGCGCATCGACTGCGGGCCAGGCTATCGTATTTACCTCGCGCAGCGCGGCATCGAGATCATCATCCTGCTGGCTGGCGGCGATAAAGACACGCAGGCCAAGGACATCAAAGCGGCGCTGGAACTGGCGCGGAAACTCTAGGAGAACATCATGGGCGAACTGAAACTGAGCAAATGGGATGTGGTCGATCACCTGAAAACTGACGAAGACATGGCGCTGTATCTGGATGCCTGCGTGGAAGAAGACCCCGGCGATGGCAGCCTGATTCGCGCCGCGCTGGGCGACATCGCCCGCGCACGCGGCATGACCCAACTGGCCAAAGACAGCGGTCTGGCGCGCGAAGGCTTGTACAAGGCGCTCTCGCCCGAAGGCAATCCGGAATTTGCCACCATTATGAAAGTCATCAAGGCGCTGGGATTAAAGCTGCATGCCAGCACGGCACATCAGTAACAGCCCCCAGATTTTAAACGGCGCACAATCGTGATTGTGCCGAATGCAAACACCCGGCGCAAAACCAATAAGGGACACACCACGGGGGTCAGACACACCACTGACCAGAAATGTGTCCGAACCCTTCGTTCTGCTCACGCTTCAACAAACAACATAAAACTGATGGGGAGAAAAATGCAAATAAGGCGGGGAATGGAATTTAAAGCGATGCTGACCCCTTTGGCCACCTTGGCTTTGGATTTCGAAAGGGGAAATGTTGCATTGCAAGACCTGACCCCAACGTTTGTGACCCCAACGTTTGCAACGCGAAAGGGGAAATGTTGCATTGCAAGACCTGACCCCAACGTTTGCAACGCAACGTTTGCAACGTTTGTTTGCAACGTTTGTTTGGGCGTAAAAAAACCCCAGCCGAGGCTGGGGTTTCGAGGCGGTTAGCCGGTAAAACTCAGAAGTTCCAGCCGATGCCAATCGAACCGATGGTGCTCGTGGGCTTCACCTTTTCCGTCCAGGTCCAACCTTCTCCGCTACCCGAATCGATGGTTTTGTCCCCATACATGACGTGCTGGGCTTCGGCATAGGCATAAATGTTGCTGGTCAGCATCGTGCTCACCCCTGCGCCCAGGCCCAAGCCGCTGAACTTGGTCGAGAACCAAGTTCCGCTGTCGCTGTCGCTGTCGCTCCAGCTAGCTTTGCCCTTCATGCTGTGGTAGGCGATCTTGCCGTACACCAGGGTTTTGGGCGTCACGCGGTAACCCGGCGCCAGGTAAAGGGAATAGTGACCTGATTCTTCAACTTTAAAAGACGCAGAATAGTCAGGATTACTATAAGTCCAACCCCCCGCTTCCGTCTTGCCGAGGTCGTAGGTGCCGCCGACTTGCAACACCACGCTCGGGGTGACATTGAAGCCATACCACACATTGAGCGCGCCGATGACATCCTGCTTGCCCCCTAAATCCTGGGACCAGGAATCGAACCCATCAGGGTAAGTAGAAACTTCGGAAATTTCAAACCCCGTGGACTTGAGCTGAAGCTCGACCCCGGCGCCAAAGCCGGTGAAATCCTTGGCGGATGCCAGGGTGGGGGCTGCAAAGGCAGCGGCTACAAGCAGCGCAAGCGCTTTTTTGTTCATCATTTAGGACCTTCCTTTCGGTTTAATTGCCACAACATACACAATATAGAGTTGCTCTTCACTACGAGACGAATTTGATACGTCAGTGCCAATAATAAAGGGTATCGGCCACTATCATCAAGGATCGGCCACTATCATCAAGGGGAAAATTCCTGTTGTTGTATTTCGGCAACAAGAAGGGGTCAGTGCCCGGGGATGCCCGGGGTCAGGTCTTGCATTAACACATTTACCCCCACACCCACGCGACCGACCTGATCGCAAGCACAACTGCGCAACGACGAAGAAAAGCATCCGGCTTCCCCCGAGTCAGCCGTATCAAGTGTGCAAAGCCTGTGCCACCAGCTTGACCCCTAATGCGCCGCATACCCGGTTAAGCGTATCAAAGCGCGGATGCGCGTCTTTGCGTAACGCCCGGTACAGCGCTTCGCGGGTCAGGCCGGAGGCTTTGGCAATTTCACTCATGCCGCGCGCGCGGGCAATGTCACCCAGCGCGGCGGCCAGCATCGCCGGGTCGTTATCTTCCAACACCACCGTCAGGTATTCGGCAATGGCCTGTTCGCTACCGAGGTGCTCGGTAATATCGAATTCAGGCAGATCGGACACTTTGATTTTTTTGGTCATCGTTTAATCCTCCAGTGTGGCCGCGAGTTTCACGGCCTTGGCAATATCGGCAGGTTGCGACGATTTATCGCCACCGCCCAGCATCACGATCAGCAGCCGCCTGCGCTTGACGTAATACATGCGCCAGCCCGCCCCAAAATGCTCACGCATTTCAAACACCCCATCACCCACCGGTTTCACGTCGCCAAGATTGCCCAGTTGGGCTTTACGCAAGCGAGTCTGTAAACGCCTTTGGGTCAAACCATCCTTAATGCCCGATAACCACGCATTGAATTCGTTGGTGGGCTTGATTGAGTACATGCGTTTATTGTAATCAAACGATTACACAAGTCAACCCGCCACAATTCCGCTTACGGTAAGCTTTCGAGCTTAAGCCCGCATAAATAGCCCCTCAACCCCGCAGGGTCGGGCGGGCTGTCAAATCGCGTAAAATACGCTTTTGCAAGCCGTTTCTGCCATGCCGCGCTTACGCGAAATCCCTTACAACTACACTTCGTTTTCCGACCGCGAGATTGTTATTCGCCTGTTGGGCGAGCCTGCCTGGAACACGCTGAACACGTTGCGCGACGAGCGCAAGACCGGGCGCTCGGCGCGCATGTTGTTTGAGGTGCTGGGCGATATCTGGGTGGTGGATCGCAACCCGTATTTGCAGGACGATTTGCTGGACAACCCCAAACGTCGTGCGGCATTGATTGATGCGTTAAATCATCGCCTGAGCGAAATCGAAGCGCGTCGCCAGGGCAATGAGCAGGTGGCGCTGCTGTTGGCTGCCGCGCAGGCTGCGGTTAAAAAATTCTCCGGGCAGTTTGAACGTGCGGCGCAGTTGCGGCGCGAGACGTTACGCTTGCTATCGCGGCACACGCGCAAGGACAACATCCGTTTTGATGGCTTGAGCCGCGTATCGCATGTCACCGATGCGACCGACTGGCGGGTGGAGTATCCGTTTGTGGTGCTGGTGCCGGATACAGAAGAGGAAATTGCCGATCTGGTCGCAGGCTGTATCGAGCTGGGTTTGACGGTGATTCCGCGTGGCGGCGGTACCGGTTACACCGGCGGCGCGATTCCGCTCACACCGTATTCTGCCGTCATCAATACCGAAAAACTCGAAGCGCTGTCGGCCATTGAAACCCGCCGCATTCCCGGCGTGAGTCAGCCGGTCACGACCATCCATTGCGGCGCAGGCGTGGTGACGCGGCGCGTGATGGAAGCCGCCGAACAAGCTGGGCTGGTGTTTGCGGTTGACCCGACCTCTGCCGATGCGTCGACCATCGGCGGCAATGTGTCGATGAACGCGGGCGGCAAAAAAGCCGTGTTGTGGGGTACGGCGCTGGACAATCTGGTGTCGTGGAAAATGGTTACGCCGGATGCCAACTGGATGGAAGTGACGCGGCTGGATCACAACTTGGGCAAGATTCACGATGCCGCCAAAGCCACGTTTGAAATTCGCCGCTATGCGCGTAACAGTGGACGCGATACCGGCAAGGAAATCGCGCCGGTAGAAATTCTCGAAATCCCCGGCGAGCATTTTCGCAAAGTGGGCTTGGGCAAGGACGTTACCGACAAATTTCTCGCCGGTCTGCCTGGCATACAAAAAGAAGGCTGCGACGGGCTGATTACTTCGGCGCGATTTATTTTGCATCGCCTGCCGGAATTTACCCGTACCGTGTGCCTAGAATTTTTCGGCCAGGTTCGTAACGCCGTACCGGCGATTATCGAGGTCAAGGATTATCTCGACGCGCATCCAGCCGCGATTCTGGCCGGGCTGGAACACCTGGATGCGCGTTATCTGAAAGCCGTTGGCTATGCGACCAAAGCCAACCGCAGCCAGCGCCCAACCATGATTTTGATTGCGGATATTGTCTCCGACGACGAAAACGCGGCGATGGAAGCGGCCTCGCACATTGTGCGGCTGGCCAACGCCCGCGACGGTGAGGGCTTTATCGCCGTTAGCGCGGAAACCCGCAAAAAATTCTGGCTGGATCGCGCCCGCACCGCCGCGATTGCCGCGCACACCAACGCTTTCAAAATCAACGAAGACGTGGTGATTCCGTTACCCAGATTAGCGGATTATTCCGACGGCATCGAGCGCATCAACATCGAGCTGTCGATACAAAACAAACTCGCTTTGCTGGATCGGTTAAACGCATTTTTTACCGGCAAGCTGCCGCTGTTTGAAGACGAGGACACGGTCGCCGACGCGGCCATGACCGAAGCGCGCCGCAACCGCGCTTTCGCCTTGCTGGATAAAACCCGCGCCCGCTGGCAGTGGCTGCTGGATAACCTCGACGCGCCGCCCGCCAGCGCCGAACTGGCGATTGCCAGCACCGAGTTGATTGCCGCCAGCCAGCATTCCAGCGTGTTCCACGCGCTGCAAGACCACACCCTGCGCGTGTCCTGGAAGCGCGAGTTGAAGAAGCCGTTGAGTGAAATTTTTGTTGGCCGCGAGTATCAAACCGTGCTGACCGAGTGCGACAAAATCCACAAGGCAGTTTTAAAATCGCGCGTGTTCGTCGCGCTGCACATGCACGCGGGTGACGGCAATGTACACACCAATATCCCGGTCAACTCCGACGACTACGCCATGCTGCAAAGCGCCAATGCGGCGGTGGCGCGCATCATGCATCTGGCCGAAGATTTGGGCGGGGTGATCTCCGGCGAACACGGCATCGGGCTCACTAAATTAGAGTTTTTATCCGCCGACGCGATTGCCACGTTTGCCGCGTACAAAAAGCAGGTTGACCCCAACGGGCACTTTAATCAGGGCAAACTGCTGCACGGCGCGGATTTACGCAATGCCTACACGCCGTCGTTCTCGTTGATGGAAACCGAATCGCTCATCATGGAGCAGTCAGAAATCGGCGCGATTGCCGATTCCATCGCCGACTGTCTGCGCTGCGGCAAGTGCAAGCCGGTGTGCAACACGCACATTCCGCGTGCCAATCTGCTGTACTCGCCACGCAACAAAATACTCGCCACGTCACTGTTGATCGAAGCATTTTTGTACGAAGAGCAAACCCGGCGCGGCATTAGTCTGGCGCACTGGGCCGAGTTTGAAGACGTGGCCGACCATTGCACGGTTTGCCATAAATGCTTGAACCCGTGTCCGGTCAACATCGACTTTGGCGATGTCTCGATTGCCATGCGCAATTTCCTGCGCAAGCAAGGCAAAAAGAGCTTTAATCCCGGCTCGGCCATGTCGCTGTTTTTCCTCAACACCAAGGATGCCAACGCGATCAAAATTGCCCGTAAAGGCATGATCGAATGGGGTTACAAAGGCCAGCGGCTGGCGCATCAAATCGGCAAAAAGTTTGGCCTGATCCAGTCGCAACTCAACGCCCCGCCATCCAGTACCGGCAAGGCTTCGATTCCCGCGCAGATTATTCACTTCATCAACAAGCCCATGCCCGGGGGTCTGCCGAAGAAAACCTCGCGTGCGCTGCTGGGGCTGGAAGATGCGTCGATCGTGCCGGTGATTCGCAACCCGAGAAAAGTGAATGAAGACTCCGACGCGGTGTTCTACTTTCCCGGCTGTGGCTCGGAAAGATTGTTCTCGCAAGTCGGCCTCGCTACGCAGGCGATGTTGTACGACCTCGGCACACAAATCGTGTTGCCGCCCGGCTATTTATGCTGCGGCTATCCGCAGACTGCCGGAGGACGCGCTGACCTTGGCGATGCCATCACCACCGACAATCGCGTGTTGTTCCATCGCGTGGCCAACACGCTCAACTACCTCGACATCAAGACGGTGATTGTGTCGTGCGGCACCTGCATGGATCAGTTGCTGAAATACCAGTTCGACAAGATTTTCCCCGGCTGCCGTTTGCTCGACATCCACGAATACCTGCTGGAAAAAAATGTGAAACTGCAAGGCGTGCAAGGTACACACCTGCTGCATGAAAGCCTGATGAACTCAACGAGCAGTGAGCAGCAGGCCACCGCACTTCCCGCCCCGGCGCTGCGCGATGCCGTGTCCGTGCGGTACATGTATCACGACCCGTGCCACTCGCCGATGAAGACCTATCAGCCGCAACAGGTGGTGAATACCTTGCTGGGCACGAACGTGCCGCTCAACGAACGCTGTTGCGGCGAAGCGGGCACCTTCGGCGTGACCCTGCCGCAGATCGCCACGCAAGTGCGCTTCCGCAAGGAACAAGAGATGCGCAACGGCGCGGGCGCGCTGCGCGCCGATGGCTTTCAAGGTGAAATAAAGATACTGACTTCCTGCCCGTCCTGCCAGCAAGGCTTGTCGCGCTACAACGACGACAGCGGCACCACGGCGGATTACATCGTGGTGGAAATGGCCAAGCATCTGCTTGGAGAGAACTGGTTGCAGGACTATGTCGCCAAGGCGAATAGCGGAGGGATCGAGAGGGTGCTGCTGTAGGGAGCCAACCTGGGGGCTACT
>JAYUCZ010000253.1:0-3093 GCA_043740065.1 Thiobacillaceae bacterium
GACACCAGTGCCAAAACCGCCAAAAAATCCGTGCCACGCGACATCCGCAGGCTGGAAGAAACCCTCTCCGAAACCCTGGGCATGGAAGCCAAAATTCACATCAGCCGCAACGGCGGACGCCTGACGCTCAGCTTTGCCAATGCCGACCAGTTGCAAGGCATGCTGGAAAAACTGGGGATACAAATGTAGGGCACTTCTATAAATCCAGATTTCATCTCAACTGCTGCGTTGCGGAAAAAATCTCTTGCTTACATATCAAACATATGCGCGCGGCGAAATTTTTTCCGCGCCTTGCATACGATTCCGCATGGGCTTGAGCCCATTGCGGATCGGAGTCCCCTTGTGGGGCATTTGAGCGAACTCTGAATTTATAGAAGCGCCCTGTAATCCCACAGCCAAATATCAGCCCCGCTAATCATTGCATTAGCCCCGCTAATTGCGTATCATCGCGCCCTAAATGTTCAGGCTTACCACCCGGGTAGCGGTTTTACAGGCCGTGATCCTTTTAGCAGTTGCGGGCGTGGCCTGGCTAGCCTGGGGTGAAAAAACCGCGCTCTCGGTGGCATACGGCGGCACGGTTGCCATGTTGGCAACCTTGTTGATGCTGGCAAGGGAGCAGGAAAGCGAAGCGCATACCGAGTGGTCGGCGCAACGTCAATTGGGGCAGTTTTTCCGGCTGGGGGCAGAGCGCTTTTTTCTGGTTGGGGCGTTGCTGGCGTTGGGTTTTATGTCCGGCAAAACCGAGCCGCTGGCGTTGATAACAGGCTTTGCGCTGGGGCAGTTTGGCTGGTTGGCGGCGCTAATAAAAAAGCCTAAATAATAAAAACAGCAGGTGTGTTCTGATTGCGGAGGCTCTCGTTACGCGAGAGGTAAGTCTTAATCAAAACCTACTTGAAATACAAAAAATCCTATGTCCGGCGAAGCGTATACCTCTGGCGAATACATCAAGCATCACCTGCAAAACCTGACTTACGGCCAACATGCCGATGGCACATGGGGTGTTGCACACAGCGCAGCCGAAGCCAAGGAAATGGGTTTCTGGGCGATTAATCTGGACAGCATGGGTTTTGCCATTGTGCTGGGCTTGTTGTTCTTGCTGACCTTTCGCGCAGCGGCAAAAAAAGCCACGGTGGGCGTGCCCTCCGGCTTGCAAAACTTTGTCGAAATGATCGTCGAGTTCATCGACGGTGCGGTGCGCGGTTCTTTCTCGCATAAAAACCCCCTGGTTGCGCCGCTGGCGTTGACCGTGTTTGTGTGGGTGTTCCTGATGAATTTTATGGACTTGCTGCCGATAGACTGGTTGCCGGGTATTGCCACGCTGCTGGGCTTGCCGTTCCTGAAAGTAGTGCCTTCCACCGACCCCAATGTGACCTTCGGCATGTCGTTGTCGATCTTCTTCCTGGTGCTGTATTACAGCGTGAAGATGAAAGGCGCGGGCGGTTTCTTTTCCGAGCTGGCGTTCCAGCCTTTCCCCAAGTTTTTGATGCCGGTCAATCTGCTGCTGGAAGGCGTGGGCCTGATCGCCAAACCGATTTCCCTGGCGCTGCGTCTGTTCGGCAACATGTATGCAGGCGAAATGATCTTTATCCTGATCGCGCTGATGTTCGGCGGCAACATTGTGCTGGCCTTGTTTGGCGGCGCATTGCAGTGGGCGTGGGCGGTGTTCCATATTTTGATTATCACTTTGCAGGCGTTCATTTTCATGACCTTGACCATTGTGTATCTGGACATGGCGCACGCCGAGCATCATTAAAAGCGGGCATCACTGATTTACCTGTTTAAGTTTTAGCGTTTTAGTTTTTTAAATTTGATCTTGTTCATAGGAGTAACAAAATGACTGAAGTACAAGCAACGTTGTTCATCGCTGGCGCTCTGATGATGGGCTTGGGCGCACTGGGTGCGGCGATTGGCATTGGCATTCTTGGTGGTCGTTTTCTGGAAGGCGCTGCCCGTCAGCCCGAATTGATCCCCATGCTGCGTACCCAGTTCTTTATCGTCATGGGTCTGGTTGACGCGGTGCCCATGATTGCTGTGGGTCTGGCCATGTATGTGCTGTTTGCCGTCGCCGGTTAATTTGCGGGTACTTACGTTATTAATCCCGACTATTAAGGTACGGAAATGAATTTCAACGCGACCCTGATCGGCCAGTCCATCACGTTTATCCTCTTCGTGTGGTTTTGCATGAAGATGATATGGCCGCCGATTATGCATGCGCTCGAAACGCGCAAGAAGCAGATTGCCGACGGTTTGGCTGCGGCCGATCGCGGCAAGCACGAGCTGGAGCTGGCCGCCAAATCTGCTGCCGACAATATGCGCGTTGCCAAAGTGCAAGCAGCAGAAGTGCTGGCGCAAGCCGAAAAGCGCGCTGCGCAAATTGTGGACGAAGCAAAAAATGCCGCCAAGGCCGAAGGTGACCGCCAGCTTGCCGCCGCGCAAGCCAGCATCGAGCAGGAAGCCAACCGCGCACGCGAAAGCCTGCGCGAACAAGTGGCCGCTTTGGCTGTGGCCGGTGCAGAAAAAATCCTGCGCCGCGAAATCAATGCAGAGGCGCATGGCGACCTGCTTAACCAGTTGAAAGCCGAGCTGTAATCATGGCCGAACTTTCCACCTTGGCGCGTCCTTATGCCGAAGCGGTGTTCCGCATCGCAAAAGAAAAAAGCGATTTGGCCGGTTGGTCTGACCGCCTTGCCACACTGGCGATGATTGTGTCTGATGTGCGTATGCAGGCGGTGGTGGTTGATCCCAACACCAGCGCCGCCAGCGCCGCCGACATCATCGGTTCGGTGGCCGGCAAAACGCTGGGCGAGGTGGGCGCGAGCCTGCTGGCCGTACTGGCGCAAAATGACCGCTTGACCCTGTTGCCGGAAATTGCCGCTCAATACGAAGTGCTGAAAGCCGATGCCGAAGGCGTGCTGGAAGCCACCATCGTGTCGGCGCTGGAAATGAATGACGCGCAAAAGTCCGACATGATGGCTGCGTTGAAATCCAAATTTGGCCGCGATGTGCAAGCCACGGTGGAAGTCGATGCCAGCCTGATCGGTGGTGCGGTGATTACCGTGGGCGACCAGGTGATCGACGGCTCGGTAAAAGGCC
>JAYUCZ010000254.1:0-3092 GCA_043740065.1 Thiobacillaceae bacterium
CGGCATCCATCTGTTCGGCAAAACCAGGATCGTAGGGACGCAGCGCCACCCCATCCGGCGTCTCGGTGACAAACACCGTGTCGCCTTTTTCCAGCTTCAACCGCGCCAGCACCTCCTTGGGCAGGATCAAGCCGACCGAATTGCCGATTTGCGTGAGTTTGAGTGCATGCATGATAGCGCCACAAAGTTATAACGCTTGTTATATTAGACCGTTGTGCTGTGCAAGCCAAGGGCGGGTGCGGGGAGCCGATCTTTGACTTGGGGAAACGCTGGCTTGGTTTTTGATATAGCGACATGCTAGTCTAATGCTACATCTTTTTCAGGAGTGCGTAATGAGTAGCGAAACCAAGATTCCACCCAATATGGCGCAGCTCAATGTTCGCTTGCCCGTAGAACTGAAAACCCGCCTGGAGCGCTACGCACAACTGGTGGCGCGGCCGCAGGCCACCGTCACCAGCGAGGCGCTAGCCGATTATCTCGACTGGCGCATTCCTCAGATTGAAGCGCTGCAACAAAATATTGCTGCGGCAGATCGGGGCGAATTCGCCAGCGCCGACGAAGCTGAACAGTTCTTTAAGCGTTGGGCGTCATGAACAAGCTGCCGACTGACCGCGAGGTTCTCAAATGCGTCTACGCCATGTATGAGTCGTCTTACCCAGGTGTTCCAGCGGGCGAGGTGCGAGGTGCCAACGACCCATATCTCCAAATTGACATTTCGGCCGTCGCGAAGCGTTTGAAGTGCAAGCCTGAGCTTCTCTTTGGGTTATTTTATTATCACCTCGATGCGAAGCATCACTACAAACAAGACTCGGGGGCACACGTCAGACTGTTCCTGTTGAACGTTGAAAACAAGCACCACGTGGTCAACTTTCCATACCTTGCTGCTATTCTGGCAAACCACAACCTCGAACATCGGCACCAGTTGTGGTCTGTTGGCCTGTCGCTGCTGGCGCTAGCTGTTTCCGCAGGTGCCCTTATTGCGCAAATAGCCACCGTCAAGTGAAACGATGCTGACGCCCAACCCGTCCATCGAGCGGACGCCCAAGGCTGCACCTTGGCTTCCGCTCATGGCAAGCGTTATGAAGCTTAAATGGACGCGCGCCGCACTTGCCGACTTGCAGCAGATTCTGGATTTCATCGCACAGGACAACCCGCTGGCGGCGCGCGCGCTGGCGGCGGGCTTTAAACACACCGCCGAGCATCTGACCCGGCATCCGTTCATCGGGCGGCGCGGCGACCTCGAAGGCACCCGTGAATTGATGCTGCACCGTAATTATTTGCTCACCTACCGGGTCAGCAGCGAGGCTGTCGAAATCCTGCAAATCTGGCATGTTGCGCAAAAGCGCTTTCATTGAGGTGCGGATATCAAATACGGTGATATCGCTGAGGCAATGTCTCGGGGGCTGATTCGTAACCACACGGCTGTCACACCCCCTCCTATAAATCTTCATAAAACAACATATTACAAAGTTATTTACATTATTGCTAATCATGGAATAAGATAATGTAAAACCATGCATAACCTATTGCCTAAATACCCTTTTTTGACGGTTTACAACCCTTGGTGGGAGGGAGGCGAGACCGCTTTTGAAGGTCTGCCTAACTTCCGGCGAGACCTCTATGAAACTTTTTGCCAGGATGTCGCGCGTCTGCCGCAAATCATTTCCGTCACGGGGCCGCGACGGGTGGGCAAAAGCACGCTGCTTAAACAGTGTATCCAAAAACTGATTCAGGACACCGGGGCGGAGCAGGCTGAGCGTCTGCTTTATTTCACCTTCGACGAACCCGCGCTCTATTTGCCGGGATTTGATGCTGACCGGTTTTTCAATGACATGGTCGGCGAATTCGCTGCGCTCGCCAAGAGCGGCCCGGTTTTTCTCTTCCTCGACGAAATCCAGAAATTTCCACGCTGGGAGCTTTATCTTAAAAAATATCACGACCTCCATACACCAGTGCGCTTCATTATTTCAGGCTCAGCCTCCGCGCCGATTTTTCGCAAGTCGCTGGAGAGTTTGTTGGGGCGGATCAAGACCTATCGAATGCTGCCTTTTTCGTTTCGGGAAAGCTTGTGTTTGCAGGCGGATATACCCGAAATCAGTCAAGCTACGGGGAGGCTTGGGGAAGTACTGAGAATGGCGTTAAGCCCTTCCAGCCTGATCGAGGTAATGAACGAGCTTGAAGATTCTTCACAGCTTTCTGGTCGGCGCGAGATATTAGGAAAAAAGAAGATCGGTCTTCCCTACGGGATGTTGGCCGAATTTCTCCAGCGCTATTTCTATGAAGGCGGCTTCCCTGAAGTCTGGACCATGCCTGACCTGCTCGCCAAACAAACCTATTTATATCAGAACCAGGTCGAGCGCGTGATTTTTGAAGACTTGCTCATCGCGGCGGAATTCCGCAAGCCGGAATTGATGCGGCGCTTTTATCTCGGCTTGTTGCAACATCCTGGCATGGAAACCAACCTGTCGCGCCTGTCCATGGAAATCGGGATAGGCAAAGCCAGCATCGATAACTACTTCCCCTTGCTCGAGGCGACCGATCTCGTCTGGCGTCTGCAAAAATATTCCGGCGCGCGCAATTCGGCCAAGTCGGGCAACTTCAAGACCTATCTGGTCGATCTGGCCGTGCGCAATGCCGTGCTGAAAATTACGCCGCAAGCCCTTGCCGATGACGAAACCCAGCTCGGCGCCTACGCCGAAAACATGATCGCCAACCATCTGCGCCTGTGGCCGGGGCTGGTCGAACTGGCCTATTTCCGCGAGCGCAATAACGAACTCGATTTCATCGTCGATCTCGGCCATACCCGTGTCGGTATCGAGGTGAAATATCGCAACCAGCCGCGATTGAAGGATGCCGAACGCTCCGCCCTGCTGGCGAAAGAGCTTGGGTGTGAAGCCTTCATCCTGGTCGGCAAGACCGCGCAGGAAGAGAGCTGGAAAACCCGGCTGGCGAGCGTCAGCGGACTGCCGGTCGCCGTCATTCCATTGGTGTATTTCGCCTGGCTATTTTGAGTGGGCGCCGCACCGGTTTTATCGCTATGGGCAATAGCGAAGTCAGCGCCTGATACCGCTCGAACAAAAACGCCACGCGCT
>JAYUCZ010000255.1:0-7315 GCA_043740065.1 Thiobacillaceae bacterium
CAGTGTTTTGCCGAGTGTTTCGGGTTGTGCCGGATCGCCGCTGACTTCGGCGTGCAGCAGGGTTTTTCCATCTGGCGTGGCGACAAAACCGCGCAGCCATAGTTGGCCTTCGCGCAGCATGGCATACGCCCCCAGCGGCACCTGGCAACTGCCGCCCAACTGGCGCGACACTTCGCGTTCGGCACGCACGCAGGCGGCGGTGTCGGCGTGGTGCAGCGGCGCGAGCAATGCGGCCACGTCGTCGCGGTCGCTATAGATTTCGGTGCGGCGGATTTCAATACCGCCAGTATAAATTTCGATACCCAAGGCACCTTGTCCGGCGGAAGGCAAACTCTGTTCCGGCGCAAGCACGGCAGCGATACGGTCGGCAAAGCCCAAACGTTTTAATCCGGCGGCGGCGAGAATAATCGCGGCGTACTGGCCTTCGTCGAGCTTGCGCAGGCGGGTGTTGACGTTGCCGCGCAAGGGCTGAATATCCAGATGCGGGTAGTGCGCACGCAATTGCGATTCGCGGCGCAGGCTGGAGGTGCCGACGATTGCGCCCGGCGGCAGTTCGGAAAGCTGCTGGTATTGGTTGGAAACAAAGGCATCACGCGGGTCTTCGCGCTCGCCGATGGCGGTTAGCTCAAAACCTTCCGGCAGCATCATCGGCACGTCTTTCAGCGAATGCACGGCGAGGTCGGCGCGGCCATCGAGCAAGGCTTGTTCCAGTTCCTTCACGAACAAACCTTTGCCGCCAATTTTACTTAGAGTGACATCCAGAATCTGGTCGCCCTGCGTGGTCATGCCCAGCAGTTCGACGTTTAAGCCAGGATGCAGCGCCATCAGGCGGTCGCGGACATGATGGGCTTGCCAGAGCGCGAGGGCGCTTTCGCGGGTGGCAATCGTCAGAGTTTGGATTGAAGGCATAAAATTGGTAGTAAATTACGCTGGTGTGGGGCGGTTGTTTGCGGCACAGTCCGCGTCATGGACACGGGTTACTTTGAACATTTGAGCCAGGGTTTGCATTGATGAAAACCAAGCAGTTAGTGGCACTAGTCGCAAGCATTTTAGCATGGGGCTTTTCGCTTGCCGTCTGTGCGGCGGACGTGCCGATGCCGGATAGCCTGAAGGCCGTGGCCAAGGACGCGGCTGCACGCAAAGTGCCGATTCTGCTGGTGTTTACCAGCCCGCATTGCCGCTATTGCGAGCGCGTGAAGAATGAATATCTGGCACCCATGGCGGCAGACCCGGCATGGAAAGACAAGGTCATCATCCGCCAGATTGAGGCCGGTTCCGACTGGGCGCTGGTGGGGTTTGACGGCAAGAAAACCACACATGGCGCGTATGCGGCCAGCCAGATGATCCGCATGGTACCCACGGTGAAGGTGCTGGATGCCAACGGCAAGGAAGTTGCCGAGCCGATTGTCGGCTTGCTGACCCCGGATTATTACTACGGCTATCTCCAGACCGCGATTGAAGAGGGTTTTGGGAAGATCAACGGCAAGAAATAAGCGGCAGGCGCGGGATATAGGGGTTAGGGGCTAGGATTTAGGGGCGGAGCGGCTACGCCGCGCCTCATTCCCTAGCCCCTAAATCCCAGCCCCTAACCCCTTCCTATTGACGCAACAACTCGCGGATCAGCGAATACTGTCGCCGGCTGACGGGCAGGGTTTCTTCCAGTCCGCGCAGGCGCAGCATGTGCGTCTCTTCGGGTTGATGAACTTTGCTGATCTGTTCGATTTTGTCGTGCGCCACCAGGCAGTTGCGGTGGATGCGCAAAAACCGTTCGCCATATTCGCTTTCCAGTTTAATCAGCGATTCTTCCAGCAGATATTCACGTGCAGCCGTTTTCACGGTGACATATTTCAGTTCGGCCTTGAAGTAGAGAATTTCTTCAACCGCAACCAGTATCAGGCGACCTTTTTCCGACAGGGATAAATGGCTGCGGGCTTTGGGATGCGCTTCACGCAAGGCTTCCAGCGCCGTTCGCGTCAGGCCGCGAACCTTGCTTAGCGCCGAGGCCAGCCGGGCGGCACGCACTGGCTTCATCAAGTAATCCACCGCGTTAACTTCAAATGCCTGGCAGGCGTAATGATCGTAGGCAGTGGTAAAGATAACAGCGGGTGGATGCGGGAGTTTTTGCAGGTGCTGCGCGACTTCGATGCCATCCATGCCGGGCATCTTTATATCCAGCAACAAGGCATCGGGTTGTTCGCGTTCCACGGCGGCCAGCGCCGCCAGGCCGGTGTCTGCTTCGCCTACTACGTGCAGCGGAAAATTCTGGGCGCAGTCTTCCAGCACCTCGCGCAGGCGATGTCTGGCGGGTGCTTCGTCGTCAACGATGAGCAGCCGAAGCGGCGTGTCGGAGTTTGTTGTCACGGGTGTATGGCAGGGTGATGTGAACCTGATAAACGGCACCCATGCGCTCGGACTTGAGGCTGGCATCCAGGTCAAAGTGCAGCGCCAGACGTTCCTGGATGTTGGCCAGCGCCAGTTTGTTGCCGCTGTGGGTGGAGCCGGATTCGGCATAATCGTTGCGGATCACGATATGCACGGCATCGCCGCTGCGATAGATGTTCAGGCTGATTTCGCCGGGTTCGCTGCGCGGCTCGATGCCATGGTAAATGGCATTTTCCACCAGCGGTTGAATGACCAGCGGCGGGATCAGTGCCTCGCCAGGCATTTTGTCGATATGCCAGATGATGTTCAGGCGATCGCCCAGGCGCAGTTGTTCCAGCCCCAGATAAGCGCGGGTCAGGTCGATTTCGTCTTGCAAGGTGGTCAGGTCGCGGTTTTCGCGCATCAGGGCGCGAAACAGTTCGGATAAATCCTCCAGCGCGTGTTCCGCCCGGCGCGGGTCGGTGCGCACCAGCGATAGCACCGCATTCAGGCTGTTGAACAAAAAATGCGGGCGGATGCGCGCCTGCAAGGCTTGCAAACGCGCCTCGGTGACAGCCGGGGAAAGCGCCTTGCCGCGCAAGTGAAAATAGCCCAGCAGCAGTGCGCTGAGTGCGGCGCTGAAAGCCATCGTTTGCAATGGCGTGATTACACCCAGGCCGGGCATGACGCTGGTAAGCAATAAAGACAGCAAGCCGGGAATGCCAACGCCCAGCACAAATACCCCGGCCAGACCCGCCGCATAGCTTAATCGGCGCAACAGCGGCGATGCCAGACACAAGCCCAGCAGGGTAATCAGCAGCAGCGGCTGGATCAGCGCCGAGCGTTCGGTCAGCAGATTCAACCCGTCAGCCAGCGAAGGCGCAGCCGCCAGCGCCGCAAACAGCGCGCCCGCTTCCACCGCCAGAATCACCCGCAGACTGGTGCCCAGATGACAGAAATTCGGCAAAACTCCCGGCGGGTTGTTATGATTTTTACTTTGCATCAAGTCGCGTAGCTACTTAACTATATGAATAAATCTTCAGGAACGTGGTCTGGCCGATTCTCTGAGCCGGTGGATGATCTCGTCAAACGCTATACCGCGTCCATTCCCTTTGATTATCGGCTGGCCGAGTTCGATATCAAGGGTTCGCTCGCACATGCCCGCATGTTGAATCATGTTGGCGTATTGTCCAATGAAGATTTGGCGGCCATCGAGCGCGGCATGGCTGATGTTTTGGCGGAAATCCGCGCCGGGCAGTTTGCCTGGTCGCTGGATCTGGAAGACGTGCACCTCAATATCGAGAAAGCGCTGACCGCGAAAATCGGCGATGCGGGCAAGCGTTTGCACACCGGGCGTTCGCGCAATGACCAAACGACAACTGATGTGCGCCTGTATTTGCGCGATGCGATTGACCGCATTCAAACCGGCATTCGTGCCTGCCAGAAAAGCCTGGTCGATGTGGCGGAACAACACGCTTCAACCGTGATGCCCGGCTTTACCCATATGCAAGTCGCGCAGCCCGTCACTTTTGGCCACCACATGCTGGCGTATTTTGAAATGCTGGCGCGGGACTTCGAGCGCCTCACCGATGTGCGCCGCCGGGTTAATCGCCTGCCCCTGGGCGCGGCCGCGCTGGCCGGTACCAGCTATCCGATTGACCGCGAATTTGTCGCCCGCGAATTGGGTTTTGAAGCGGTTTGTGCCAATTCGCTGGATGCCGTCTCGGATCGTGACTTTGCCATCGAGTTTTCCGCCGCCGCTGCGCTCATCATGGTGCATTTGTCGCGCCTGTCCGAAGAACTGATTTTGTGGATGAGCCCGCGCTTCGGTTTCATCGATCTGGCCGACCGCTTTTGCACCGGCTCGTCGATCATGCCGCAAAAGAAAAACCCCGACGTGCCCGAACTGGTGCGCGGCAAAACCGGGCGCGTGTTCGGGCATTTGATGGGTTTGTTAACGCTGATGAAAGGCCAGCCACTGGCCTACAACAAGGACAATCAGGAAGACAAGGAGCCGCTGTTCGATACGGTGGATACGCTGGTCGATACCCTGACCATCTACGCCGACATGCTGAAAGGCATCAAAGTCAAACCCGAAGCCATGCGCGCGGCCGCTCTGCAAGGCTTTTCCACCGCCACCGACCTGGCTGATTATCTGGTCAAAAAAGGTCTGCCATTCCGCGATGCCCACGAAGCCGTGGCGTTGGCCGTGCGCACCGCCGAAACCAGACACTGCGATCTGGCCGATTTGTCGTTGGCTGATTTGCAAACATTCAGCCCATTAGTTAGCGAGGATGTGTTTGCCGTACTGACCCTGGAAGGCTCGCTGGCTGCCCGCAATCACATTGGTGGCACTGCGCCGGAACAGGTGAAGCTGGCTATTGCACGGGCGCGAGCCGCGCTGGAATAATTCCAATTCCAGATTGAAAATCTCTTTGTCGGTTTCGCCTTACCCGCAAGGGGTAGGCCGTGGTTGTAAAGACGCTAAAGCGGCAACAACCACGCTCTGCCGTGCGACAGCACTGTCTGCGGCTCGCCTTCGCGATCTTTCCAATCTGGAAACGGAATACCGCCGGTTAACCCGTGTTTTCTTCCGGTGGGCTATGCTCCCGGCATATTTGGTTGACTTCGCGGCTGGTCAGTTTTTCCTTGGTTAAACCGCACACATAGCTGCGTGGGCCGATGTGCAGATTGTGGCGGCAGGTGACGCATACACCAAAAGTTCGGTGGCCGTTTTTGGTCTGTAGCGTTGCCAGCGCTTCTTTCAATACCTTGGTGGCCGAGCTTAGCCGAGCCGGGCTGGCGGCTTGCAGGGCATCGCGCCAGGCGTTGCTCAGACCCAGTTCCTTGAGTATGTCTTTGCCTTTGTCGGTCAGGGTTAGCCGCACCACGCGGCCATCTTTTTCGTCGGCATGGCGGGCGATGAGCTTGCGGCGAGCCAACAGCAGCAAACTTTGGGACACCGTGCCCTTGGTTAGCCCAAGGTATTCGGCCAGCGCCTGCGGCGTGTTGCTGTAGCGGTTGGCCTCACTCAGATACAGCAGGGCTTGCAGGTGAATTGGCTGCAAGCCCTGGACAGTTGCCGCCTGGCGCAAGCCCACGCGCAGCAGATTGCCCAGTCTTTCTACCGTATCCAGCAGGATAAGCGCCTGATTTTTCATGCCCCCATCTTAGTCAGGCATGGAAGCCTTGACAAGGCCAGCCAGTTAATCTAAAACTGGTAGCGACACGAAACGTATCGTGTCGCTATTATTTACAGGAGAGCGATATGAAAAAGCTGATTGCAGGGTTAGTTGGGGTGGTGGCGTTATCTGTACAGGCTGCCGAGACTGCAAAAATAGCCTACCCGGAAGGCTATAGAGACTGGCGGCATGTGAAGTCCATGGAGCTTAAGCCCGGGCATGCCTTGTACGATTCGTTTGGCGGCTTGCATCATATCTACGCCAACCCCAAAGCGCTGAAAGGTTATCAAACCGGCAAATTCCGCGATGGCGCGGTGATCATATTTGATTTGCTGGAAGCCAAGCATGAAGGCAACGCGCTGACTGAAGGCAAGCGCAAGGTGCTGGGGGTCATGGTGCGCGACGGCAAGAAGTACGCCGCGACTGGCGGCTGGGGGTTTGAGGGGTTTGCGGGCGGCGACCCGAAAAAACCGGTGGTAGGCGGCAATGCTGCGACGGCCTGCTTTGCCTGTCACGCGCCGCAAAAGGACAACAATTATCTGTTCTCCTCTTTGCGTAACTGAGCACCGGACTAAAAATCGGCGCTAGAAGCTGACTGTTACGCCGCCCTGATCCAGAATCAGGGCAGCCAGTTTTGCCAGCAATTCCGCGTTGTCGCGGGTGTCGCGCCAAACCTCGCCGTCATGGCGAAAGTGGAAGCCGCCGGAACGCGCCGCCACCCAGATTTCCTGCGCGACATTGTGGCGATTGATGACCATCTTGCTGCTGTCGTCGAACTCGATTTCCAGAATGCCGTCGGCGGGCGATTCAAAATCCAGCCCGGCATCTTCCAGCCCATGTTCAATGCGGGCGAGGGTTTCACTGGTTAGTCTTCGAAAATCGGTTTCGTTCATATTGATTCCAGGTGGGATTCCTGGCCGGAATGGGGAAGCGCTATTTTGCCCCCGCAGGGCGGCAAACGCACCGGGTTTGTTGCGTGATAAAATTTCGACCATGAAATTATCTATCCCATTTCTGTTGGCGGCATTTCTGTGTTCCGCTCTGGTTGGCTGCGGCGCCAAGGGGCCGCTGGTGTTGCCAGAACAAAAACCAGCACAAGATTCTGCTTCCGCTCAAAAACCCGCCAAATGAATCAACTGAACCGAAAAAACGGCCATCTCTATATAGAAGAGGTGTCGCTGGAGGAGTTGGCTCGCCAGTACGGCACGCCGCTCTATGTTTATTCCATGACTGCCCTGACCGAGGCATACCAGAGCTACGAGCAGGCGCTGTCCGGCTTTCCGCATCTGATCTGCTACGCCGTCAAGGCCAACGGCAGTCTGGCGGTGCTGCAACATTTCGCCAGACTGGGTGCGGGGTTCGACATCGTTTCCGCAGGCGAGCTGGCCAGAGTGCTGGCTGCTGGCGGTACAGCCAGCAAGGTGGTGTTCTCCGGCGTGGGCAAAACAGCAGACGAAATGCGCCTGGCGCTGGAGGCTGGCATCCGCTGCTTTAACGTCGAGTCGGAAAGTGAACTGGAACGCCTGAACCGCGTAGCCGGCGAAATGGGCAAACGTGCGCCAGTATCGTTCCGGGTCAATCCCGATGTTGATCCCAAAACCCATCCTTATATCTCCACGGGTTTGAAGCAGAACAAATTTGGCATTCCCATCGCACGCGCACCGGAACTGTATCGCCACGCAGTTGGCTTGCCCAATGTTGAAGTGGTGGGAGTCGATTGCCATATTGGCTCGCAACTGACCGATCTGTCGCCAATTGCCGATGCGCTGGAT
>JAYUCZ010000256.1:0-3082 GCA_043740065.1 Thiobacillaceae bacterium
TGTCCGCTGCATCGCTGGACGTATGACGCGACCGGGCAATTGCTGGGTGCGCCGCATTTTCCCGGCAATCCGTGCATGAATTTGTCCAAATCCCCGCTGCAAAACTGGAATGGTTTGCTGTTTAACGGCCAGCGTGATGTGTGCGCTGATCTGGCGGGCATGGGCGTGGAGGAGAGTCTGGATTTTTCTGGTTACATGCTGGATCGCGTCGTGGTCGAACACGCGCCTTACAACTGGAAAACCTTCATCGAAGTGTATCTGGAGGATTACCACGTCGAACCATTCCATCCCGGTCTGGGCAACTTCGTCACTTGCGATGATTTGCGCTGGGAATATGGCGACTGGTATTCGGTGCAGACCGTGGGCATCGCCAGCGGTTTTGGCAAGCGCTTCGGCTCGGAAACTTACCGCAAGTGGCAGGAACAGGTGCTGAATTACCGCAATGGCGAGAAACCCCGTCATGGCGCAATCTGGCTGACTTATTACCCCAACGTCATGGTCGAGTGGTATCCGCACGTGCTGGTGGTGTCCAGCGTTTGGCCAACCGGCATCGAGTCGATGACTAACATCGTCGAGTTTTATTACCCCGAAGACATCGCCCTGTTTGAGCGCGAGTTTGTCGAGGCCGAACAGGCTGCCTACATGGAAACCGCCGCCGAAGATCACGAGCTTGCCCAGCGTATGCACAATGGCCGCCGCGCCTTGTATAAACAGGGCATCAGCGAGGAAGGGCCATACCAGTCACCGATGGAAGACGGGCTGGTGCATTTCCATGAGTTCATGCGCAGGCAGATCGGGGCGCATCGCACGTCGTGAAATCTTCCTGGATGCTGGTGGCGGCGTTTTTGTTCGCGTTGATGGGGGCGCTGGTTAAATTTGCCTCGCTGCGCTTCAGTGCGCCGGAACTGGTGTTTTACCGTTCCGTGTTTGGACTGGTTTCTATCTACGTGGTTATTTTGCTGACCTCCCGCCAATGGCTGGCACCACTGGTGACGCGCCATGCTGCCAGCCATGCCAAGCGCGGACTTTCCGGGTTTGTGGCGCTGGTGATGTTCTTTCATGCCATTGCGCATCTACCTTTGCCAACTGCAATCACGCTCAACTACACCTCGCCGCTGTTTCTTGCCGTGATGACGGCCTGGTGGCTGAAGGAACGGCATGGCCGCGGTTTGCTGGCGGCGGTGCTGATTGGTTTTGTCGGCGTGGTCATGTTGTTGCGGCCAGGCTGGAGCGGGCAGAATTTGACGGATGGCATGATTGGTTTGCTGTCCGGTGTGCTGGCGGCGGTGGCGTATCTGAATGTGCGGGCGCTGGGCAAGCAAGGCGAACCGGACTGGCGGGTGGTGTTTTATTTTGCGCTGATGTCCACGCTTGGTGGTGCGCTGTGGATGGCGTGGACGGGCTTTACCGTGCCGCGTCTGAATGATCTGCCCTTGTTGCTGGCGATGGGCGCGACTGCCACTGCTGCACAACTGGCGATGACTCGCGCCTACCGTTTGGGCGATACGCTGGCGGTGGGTGCGCTGGCTTACGCAACAGTAGGCTTCTCCGCTTTTTATGGCGTGTTTTTGTTTGGGGATAACCTGCCGCTGGAAGCCTGGCTGGGCATGGCGCTGATCGTGCTGGCGGGGATGGTCAGCGTGTGGTGCAGTCGGCGCACTGCCGTGCCGGAATAACGCTATCTGCGCCAGAATAAAGCTATATTGGCACTGTCGATTTATTCACCGATCTGTTTATCCAAATCCAATTTAACCTGGGGAAGAAAATGATTGCTATCAACGTCAAGGACAATGTCATCAGCATGGCCGTACTGGGGCGCTTTACGCTGGAGGATTACCAGGAGTTCGAAGAGGCTGTGCTTTACGGACTCAAGTTTCAGGGCGTGGTTAATTTGTCGATAGACCTGCGCGACATGCTTTCCTTCAGCCTGGATGTGGCGTGGGAAGAAATTAAATTCTCGCGTGCGCACGCCAACGATTTTGACCGTGTGGCCATCCTCACCAACAACGAATGGATCGCCTGGAGCGCCTGGATTAACCGGCTGTTTGTGAATGCCGACATCCGCTTGTTTGACGATCTTGGCGAAGCTGGAGTCTGGGTAGGCGAAACCGCCGTAGTATCAGGCGCGGCATGAAGGCAGCGCTGTTGCTGATGTTGGCGGGCTGGTCTGCCGGAGTCTGCGCAGAGGAAGTTTGGCAGCCGGTGTTCACGGATGAAACGCGGGTTGTGTCAGTGAATGCGGCGAGTTTTGCCCGACAAAAACAGCGCGTAGTTTTTCGTGAGCGGCATGTGTTGTTGCCGCCGCAGACTGACCCGGAATCCTTGCGCAAAATAGCCGAAGTTCAGTACCGGCGTGCGGTGGATTGCGCTGATCGCAGACTTGCGGTGCTGTCGCGTGCAGCCTTCTCCGAAAACAATGCGCTGGTGCATTACGAAGCGGTTCAGCCTGGCAAGGCCAACTGGATCGTGCCGCGTTCGACGCTGGAAAGCAATTTGCTGGTCAGGGCGTGCGGGGTGGCCTGAACACGCGCGTGTCGAGATAAGTTTCCAACGACGCGTTGTCGCTCCAGCCAGGAATACCCTGCACCGGCAGCGGCGGCATGTCGAACGGCTGCGTGCTTTCGATGATGCTTGCTGCTTCGCTATCCAGCGCTTCCGGCGTGGTTTGGTCGGTGCGCAGGAAAAGACATTTCGCCGTCATGCCGGAAAACGGGCTCAGGCATTTTTCCAGCAGACCGTGGCCGATCACCACAAAACGCATCTCTTGAACAACCTCCTGGCGGGCATTCCAGAACAGTTCCGCCCATTGTTTGCCGCGCAGCAAATCCAGCAACTTCTTGTTTGGCGAGACGACCAATAAGCCGTTTTCATCCAGCAACGTCAGCCGGTCGCGCAGTGCGCCGCGCTGTTTGCGCTCGGACTCAGACTGCGCAAGCATCTGGCAATGGCGCAGGTTGATGGCGGATTTTAGCTGCGGGAAGCGCAGCCAGACCAGCGCATTCAGGTAATCGTGCAGATTGTTTTCGCGGCTGGGAATGATGCCGGTGTCAGCGATCGTTTGCTCGTAGCTGCACGCAGACGC
>JAYUCZ010000257.1:0-3056 GCA_043740065.1 Thiobacillaceae bacterium
GGCGTCCAGACGATCCAGCAGGCGCTCGATACGCGCCGCATGTTGGGCGGGGATGCCCCGGTAATCGCCCTTGCTGAAAAACCGGTGCAAGCCCTTGTGTCGGAAGCCAAGGATCATGCCGTATCGCTATCCATTGCAGTACATTGTAATCTTATTGATTACATAATCAAGTCGGCTTTGCAAGCCATTACGCGGCGTTACCGTGAATCGATATCACGTCCGCCCCATTTGGCACGCAGTTGGCACAGCTAGGTTTCAAGAATTAACTTGGGGTTAGAAAACCACGCAACTCATTGAATTTATTGGTGCCGGGAGGGGGACTCGAACCCCCACACTGTTTCCAGCGGCGGATTTTGAATCCGCTACGTCTACCGATTCCGTCATCCCGGCAAGGAGAGGAGGCGCGGATTATCGCCCAAGCGCGTAAGACGGGCAAGACTATCGCCGTATAATTCATAGCCCGGATGTTTCATAAATTGGCGCATGCCCTCGCTGGTCTTTTGTTTTGTAGAGAAATTTTGTTCCACCCGCAAGGGGTAGGCCGTGGTTGTAAGCCGATAAATCGGCAACAACCACGCTCAGTCAGGCGTATGAACCACTACGCCACTCCTTCTCAAAATTCCCCTACAAAACAAAATCCTGCGCGATCATCATGCGAATTTATGAAACATCCGGGCTAGGTTTATCCGCGCCAAGCGCTTTATCACTCCCGAAATACCATGCGACTTTCCGATTTTGATTATGTCCTGCCAGAGGAATTGATTGCCCAGTTTCCGGCTGTCGAGCGCGGTAGCAGCCGCTTGTTATCTGTAAACGGCGCACAACTCGCCGACCGGATGTTTGCCGAGTTGCCCGGTTTGGTGGAGGCGGGCGATGTGATGGTTTTTAATGACACGCGGGTGATCAAAGCGCGGTTGTTTGGGCAAAAATCCACCGGCGGGCAGGTGGAGATACTGGTCGAGCGCGTGCTGGAAAACAATGAGGCGCTGGTTTTTATGCGCGCCAGCAAAACGCCAAAAGCCGGGACTAGCATCCAGATTGCCGATGACATTTCGTTTGAAATACTGGGCCGGCAGGATGATCTGTTTCATGTGCGCTGCCATGCGGCGGTGGGTTTGATGGAGGTATTGGAACAAAAAGGCCAACTGCCGCTGCCGCCGTATATTACGCACGCGCCGGATGCCACCGACGAATCCCGCTATCAAACTGTGTATGCGCGGGAGTCCGGCGCGGTGGCTGCGCCCACGGCAGGGCTGCATTTTGACGAGGCGATGCTGGCGAAGCTGGATGCAATGGGGGTGAAACGCGCCACCGTGACCCTGCATGTGGGTGCCGGGACGTTTCAGCCGGTGCGGGTGGAAGAATTATCCGAACACAAAATGCACAGCGAGCGTTATACCGTTCCCGAGGAAACCGTGGCGCTGATTCAGACCGCAAAAGAACAAGGCAAAAAAGTCATCGCGGTTGGCACGACCAGTATGCGTGCGCTGGAATCGGCCGCACGTGACGGTACGCTCAAAGCGGGCAGCGGCGAAACGGACTTGTTCATTACGCCGGGCTACCAGTTCAAGGTGGTGGATCGCCTGCTGACGAATTTTCATTTGCCTAAATCCACCCTGTTGATGCTGATTTCCGCTTTTTCCGGGTTTGAAAATATCCGTCATGCATATGCCCATGCAATCACGCAGCGCTATCGTTTTTTTAGTTATGGCGATGCGATGCTGCTGGAAAGAACCCCATGAAATTTGACCTGCTAGCCACATCCGGCAAGGCTCGGCGCGGACGGCTGCAACTGGCGCACGGCACGGTGGAAACGCCGGTGTTCATGCCGGTGGGTACTTACGGCACGGTCAAGGCCATGGATCCCGACGAGCTTAAAAATTTAGGTGCGCAAATTGTCCTCGGCAACACTTTTCACCTGTGGCTGCGACCGGGTCTGGAAGTCATCGAAACCTTTGGCGGCCTGCACAAGTTTATGGGCTGGGATGGCCCGATATTGACCGACTCGGGCGGCTTCCAGGTGTTCAGCCTGGGCAAGCTGCGCAAGATTACCGAGGAAGGCGTGAAGTTTTCTTCGCCCATCAATGGCGACAAGCTATTTCTTACGCCGGAAGAATCCATCCGCGTGCAAAAGGTGCTGAATTCCGACATCGTGATGATTTTTGACGAATGCACGCCCTACCCGGCTGATTTAAAAACAGCGGCGTTGTCCATGCAGTTGTCGCTGCGCTGGGCCGAGCGTTCAAAAAAAGCCCACGAAGGCAACGCCAACGCGCTGTTCGGCATTGTGCAGGGCGGCATGTTTGAAAACCTGCGCGACCAGTCGCTGGCGGCGCTGGAAAACATCGGCTTTGATGGCTACGCGATTGGCGGACTTTCTGTGGGCGAGCCCAAGGAAGACATGCGCCGCATACTCGCCCACACTGCGCCTAATCTGCCGCCACACAAGCCACGCTATTTGATGGGTGTGGGTACGCCGGAAGATATTGTCGAATCGGTGGCCAACGGCATCGACATGTTCGACTGCGTGATGCCGACCCGCAATGCCCGCCACGGCGTGCTGTTTACCCGCAACGGCGACATCCGCATCAAGAACGCCGCGCATCGCAACGACCCTTCGCCGATCGACCCGGCCTGCCAATGTACCGCCTGCCGGAACTTTTCGCGCGCTTATGTACACCATCTCATCCGTTGCGGCGAAATTCTCGGCGCACGCCTGGCCACCATCCACAACCTGACGTATTACCAGGACTTGATGCGCGACATCCGCAGCGCCATTGAATCAGACTGCTTTGAGGCATTTCAGGCCAGCTTTCATGAAGCGCGGCGTTCCGGGTATTAACCCGGATGTTTCATAAATTGACGCATGCCCTCGCTTGTCCTTTGATTGATATGAAAGATTTTGTTCCACCCGCAAGGGGGGGCCATGATTATAAAGCTGCTAAAGCAGCAACATTCATGCCGCGGATTCAAGTTCGAAGTGCAACGGTTAACGGGATATTGGTGTAGCGCATTTCTAGCCCGAAGAATACCTCGTGTGGCGTTCTGAATCCCAG
>JAYUCZ010000258.1:0-3037 GCA_043740065.1 Thiobacillaceae bacterium
TTTTTGTTGGCCTCACTGGTGCGGACAAAGGCAAATATCTGGCGGTGGATTTCGGTATCTGCGGCACGCTGTCGGAAGTCGATAAAAACTACCTCGCCATCAACTTCCTCGCCGCCTTCCGTCAGGATTACAAACGCTTTGCCGAAGCGCATATCGAGTCCGGCTGGGTGCCCGCCAATACCAGAGTAGAAGAACTGGAGGCGGCGGTACGTGCCTGCTGCGAGCCGTATTTCGACAAGCCCATCAAGGATATTTCTTTCGGCCATTTGCTGATGCGGTTGTTTGCCATGAGCCGCCGCTTCAACGTCGAGATACAACCGCAGTTAGTCCTGCTGCAAAAAACCCTGCAAATCGAAGGTCTGGGTCGCCAGCTTGATCCTGATCTCGACCTGTGGAAAACCGGCAAGCCTTATCTGGAACGCTGGATGAACGAACAACTCGGCTGGCGTGGTTTTGTGCGCCGCATCAAGGAAGAAGCGCCTGCACTCAGCCAGCTCTTGCCGCAATTGCCGCGCCTGACCCACGCCTTTCTTTCGCGCCCGGCGCAGGATGCGAACCTGCAAACACAGTTGAATGATTTGCAGGCTAGGCAAAAACGCCTGGAACGCTTTGCCTTGATTGCGCTAACGATAGCAGCGATCACTCTCGCCCGCTTTTGGCAATGATTGAATTGAACAAAGAGGACATGAGGACAAGAGGGGAAAGCCCCAAAGGTCTTACCCTTGTCCTCATGTCCTCTTTGTAAAAAGGTTTTCCGTTTTGCCCCACGCACGCCAACCCTTTCTACCTGCTTTACTGATAACGACGCTGGCTGCGCTAATACTCTCCGGCATTCAGCCCTACGACCGCTTAACCTGGTGGATGGAAGTCATGCCGGTGCTACTCGCGCTGCCGATTCTGGTATTGACCCGCCGCATTTTTCCGCTGACCCCGTTGCTGTATGGACTGCTGTGCCTGCACGGTCTGATCCTGATCCTGGGCGCACATTACACCTATGCCCGCGTGCCGCTGGGATTCTGGATGCAGGACTGGTTTGACTTGACGCGCAACCATTACGACCGCATCGGCCATCTGGCGCAAGGTTTTATTCCCGCCATATTGGCGCGCGAAATTCTCATCCGGCGCTCGCCATTAACCTCCGGCGGCTGGCTGTTTTTTCTGGTGTGCTGCGTGGTGCTGGCATTTTCTGCCACGTATGAATTTGTCGAGTGGTGGGCGGCCTTGCTCTACGGCGCGGATGCCGACAGCTTTCTCGCTACCCAGGGCGATGTGTGGGATACGCAGTGGGACATGTTGATGGCCTTGTTCGGTGGCCTGCTTGCGCAGTTGCTGCTGTCCGGGCAACACAACCGGGCGCTGGAGAAGCTCAGGCTTTCCTGAACAACTTTCCAAAAACCATTACCCCGGCCAGCACCAGCGCACCGGCCACAATCCCGACCAGCGCATCCATCAGCAGCGACACCAGCAGGGCAAACGCGCCAACATGCGGCGCAACATCCGCCACCCAATGATGCAGCACCGGCAGGCCGTGTACCAGTATGCCGCCGCCGACCAGGAACATGGCCGCCGTGCCCAGCACCGCCAGCGCTTTCATCAACTTTGGCGCAGCCGCCAGCAACACGCGGCCAGTGGCGCGTGCCAGTGCGCTGGATTTTTGCATGAGATACAAGCCCGCATCATCCAGCTTGACGATGCCCGCGACCAGCCCATACACGCCAACCGTCATGATGACCGCAATCGCGGCCAGCACCGATACCCGCGTCATGAAGGGCGAAGCCGCGACCGTGCCGAGGGTGATGACGATAATTTCCGCCGACAGGATAAAGTCGGTGCGCACTGCGCCCTTGATTTTGTCTTTTTCCAGTGCCACCAGATCAATGCTGGGGTCTTCCAGCGCTTGCGCCAGTTTGGCATGGTGTGCGTCATCTTCGGCCTGGCTGTGCAGGAATTTGTGTGCTAGTTTTTCGAACCCTTCATAGCAGAGAAACGCACCGCCCAGCATCAACAGCGGCGTTACCAACCACGGGGCAATCGCGCTGATCACCAACGCGGAAGGCACCAGGATCAGCTTGTTGAGCGTCGAGCCTTTGGCCACCGCCCACACCACCGGCAGTTCGCGGTCGGCTCTGACGCCCGAGACCTGTTGGGCATTCAGCGCAAGATCATCGCCCAGCACGCCGGCGGTTTTCTTCGCTGCCACTTTCGACAGCACCGCCACATCGTCGAGGATGGTGGCGATGTCATCGATTAACGCAAGCAAACTGGCTCCGGCCATGGTTTAGTCTCCGAGTTGGATTGTTCCGGCCTTTTCAGCCGCTGCAAAATCGAGCATCCGGTCTATCGACAACTTGGCTTTGGCGCGAACCGATTCCTCGATATGAATTTCGTTTTCGCCAGTTTCCAGCACATGCAACAAACTCCTCAGGCCGTTCATCGCCATCCACGGACAATGTGCACAGCTTTGGCAGGTAGCGCCCTCGCCTGCAGTCGGCGCTTCCAGCAAAATTTTTCCGGGCGCGGCGGCGTGCATTTTATGGAAAATACCGTTGTCGGTGGCGACGATAAATTCGGGATTGGGCAGTTTTCTCACTGCCTCGATCAACTGCGTAGTTGACCCCACCACGTCAGCCTGTGCAATCACCGCCTGCGGCGATTCCGGGTGTACCAGCACCGCAGCCAAGGGGTGTTCGGCGCGCATTTTTTTCAGCGCATCGGCCTTGAAGGCTTCGTGTACCACACACGCGCCTTGCCACAAAATCATGTCTGCGCCGGTCACGCGCTGCACGTAATCGCCCAAATGCCGATCCGGTGCCCACAATAATTTGTGCCCCAGACCGTGCAGGTGTTTGACAATTTTGACCGCGATGCCGGACGTGACTACCCAGTCGGCACGCGCCTTCACCGCCGCACTGGTGTTAGCGTAAACGACCGATACCCGGTCCGGATGGGCATCGCAGAAGGCCGCGAATTCATCGGGCGGGCAAGCGAGGTCGAGCGAGCAGTCGGCAGCGAGGTCGGGCATGATGACGCGCTTTTC
>JAYUCZ010000259.1:0-7147 GCA_043740065.1 Thiobacillaceae bacterium
GCAAGTCTGCCAGCGCATCACCCAGCAGCGCGTGTATCTCCGGCAGTTGTGCCAGCGTGTCGCGCAAGGCCGACAAGTCGCGCGGGCGGGCGGATTTTAATGCGCAGCGTCCGGCGATGCGTTCCAGGTCGGCGCATTCGCGCAGTTGGGCGACGAGATTGCGCGTTAGCGGTGCATCTTCGGCCAGCGCGGCAATGGCATGTATGCGCTGGCGCAACATTTGGCGGTCGCGCAACGGGTGGTGCAGCCAGGTGCGCAGCAAGCGCGAACCCATGGCCGTGGCGGTGGTGTTGATGGTGGATAGCAGCGTGGGGGCAGCTTCGCCGCGCAGCGTTTCGGACAGTTCCAGATTGCGGCGGGTGGCGGCATCCAGCCGCACATAAGCCGATTCGCGCTCGACGGTTAAATTTTGCAGATGGGGCAGGGCGCTTTTTTGGGTTTGTTTCGCGTAGTCCAGCAAGGCACCAGCGGCGGCGATGGCTGCGGGAAAATCTACCACGTCAAACGCGGCTAAATCTTTTACGTTGAATTGTTTGGCCAGATCGCGGCTGGCGCGTTCAGTATCAAATTGCCAGTCTGCCAAGCGCCGGATAGAACCGGAAAACTCGACGCTTAGCTGTTCCGGCAGCAGGCATTCGGCTGGCCTCAAACGCGCAAATAAACTGGGGATTTCCGATGCGGAAATTTGCGTGATGGTGAAACGGCCAGCGGCCAGATTCAACCAGGCGCAGCCTATTTTGTTTTGACTGGAAATGTTGGGGGACAGCGCCAGCAGCAACACCTCACGATGCTCGTCCATCAGCGAAGCATCGGTGAGTGTGCCGGGCGTAATGATGCGCGCCACCTGTCGCTCCACCGGGCCTTTGGAAGTTGCCGGGTCGCCCACTTGCTCGCACACCACCACCGATTCGCCCAGCTTGAGCAGCTTGGCCAGATATTGCTCCGCCGCGTGATACGGCACACCCGCCATCTTGATCGGTTCGCCCGCCGACTGTCCGCGCGTGGTCAGCGTAATGCCCAGCAGTCTTGAAGCCTTGACCGCATCGTCAAAAAACAACTCGTAAAAATCGCCCATGCGGTAAAACACCAGCATGTCGGGATACTGGTTTTTAAAGCCCAGATACTGAACCATCATGGGGGTGTGCTGGTTAACTACCGCCATGTTTTACTTGCCCATGTGATTATTTTGCTGCGCGTATCTCGGGGGTCAAATGCGGCGCAAACACCGGCAGCATTTGTCCGAAAATTTTGGGGTTGGCGGCGACGATGTGGCCGGATTGGAGGAATTTGTCGTTGCCTTCAAAATCGCCGACCAGTCCGCCTGCTTCCAGCACCAATAACGCACCGCCTGCGATGTCCCACGGGTTGAGCGCAAGTTCAAAGAAGCCATCGTAGCGACCGCAGGCCACCCAGGCCAAATCCAGCGCGGCCGAGCCGGGTCTTCTCAGCCCGGCGGTTTTCAGCATCATGTCTTTGAACATGCCGAGGTAGGCATCGACGTGTTGAAAATCGTGGTAAGGGAAGCCGGTGCCGATCAGGGCATCGTCCATGCGGGTTTGTTTGGTAACGCGAATACGTCGATCATTTAAAAACGCGCCGGCACCGCGACTGGCGGTAAAAAGTTCGTTGCGGGCGGGGTCATAAACGACGGACTGCTGCAGCACGCCCCTGTGTTGCAGGGCGATGGAAACAGCGTATTGCGGCATGCCGTGCAGAAAATTGGTGGTGCCGTCGAGCGGGTCGATGATCCAGACGTATTCATCGCCGCCGGAACGGCCCGACTCCTCTGCTAAAATCCCGTGGCTGGGGTAAGCCTCCAGCAGGGTTTCAATAATCATCTGTTCGGCAACGCGATCCACCTCGCTGACGTAGTCACGCGGTTTTTTGGTCTGAACGGTGAGACGTTCGATGTCGTTGGCGGCGCGATTGATCATCGCCCCGGCTTTGCGGGCGGCTTTCACCGCCGTGTTGAGCATGGGATGCATGGGATTTAAGCAATAGTTAAAGAGCGAAGACGTATTTTAACCTTGATTCCTCGGTTGGACGCATTCGAGTGTGCGGTTTTCGGGTTGTCTGGCAAGGCGCGATGAGGCGCATGGCCTTTCCCTGCATACGACTCCACACGCGCTTTAGCGCGTAGTGGATCGGAGTCCTTTAGGGCAACGAAGAGCAACGCGGCCAGACGGCCCGAAAACCGTGCAATCGAGTGCGTAGCGTTCTCCCCCATTAAGTAAAGGTTCGCGTGACAATGAAACTCAATGCTCATGCGGTGTTCCTTGCGTTTGGAAGCGGCCAACTGCGGTTTTTAGGGTTATGCCCATATGTTACCCTCAAGCCATGCAGGACACACCGCACACACCGCTGGATATAGCCCAATGGGCATGGGAGTTTTTGCGCCGCAATCCGGAATACCAGGCGGATTATCGCGAGTTCATTTCGACCTGGCGCGCATTGGAGGCCGTGTACGGCGCAGCGCCGCAGCGGGATTTTCAGCGCTGGCAGCGCGATCCGCGTGCCACGCGTCCGGCTTTTAGGGGTGTGGAAATAGTCGATGTGCCGTTTTTGGGGGCGCTGGCGGGATGCAGTGCCAGGCGTTCCGAGTGCCGTGTGGCTGGCCACACAAACGAGGAACAACGACGCAATGCGCCCGCCAGTGCATCCAAAAACGGGATATTGGCTGTTTCCGCATCCCTAAGTCCGGATCAAATCACTGGCGCGGTGTGTACGAGCGATGACGAAGACCGCCAGTTAATTGAATGCTGGATGGGCGCGAAATGGGGCTTTTACCAGTTTCCGCAAAATCCGCAGCTAGCCGCAGGGGAACTGGCAACCCCCATCAACTGGCGGCCAGCGCCGGGTTTCCGGTTTGATCGTGGTGCAAATCAGGCAAGCGATACTCAATTAATGTTTGATCTGGCCCTGCCCCTGCCCGCGCAACTGGAAGCCGCCAAACAATGGCTGGTAAGCAAACAAGCCGCGCTGCGCAGGCAGGGTTTCGCCGCACCGCGAACACTGGCGAACCAGGCCGAACTTTGGACGAAACTACTGGCCGTACTGGATAAGCATACGGGCGAATTGCTGCATGAAGCGCAGGAAATGTCCCAACGCGGCTATCGGGAAATCTTGCATTTACTGCCAACATCGCCCAAAAGCACATGAAACGTTCACGGGCTACAATCTTCCTATGGGGACTTCTATAAACCGGGATTGTCCATACATGGACGATCTCGGTTTAAACCTTACGCCTGACCAACATGCTCTTGATCTTGCCAATGGCTTCGGTTGGATTTAGCCCTTTTGGGCAGACTTCCACGCAGTTCATGATGCCGCGACAGCGGTACAGGCGATAGGTGTCTTCCAGATAATCCAGACGCTCTTCGGTGGCCTGATCGCGGCTGTCGGCGATGAAGCGCCAGGCTTGCAGCAAGCCCGCCGGGCCGACGAATTTATCCGGATGCCACCAGAACGACGGGCAGGATGAAGTACACGCGCCGCACAAAATACACTCAACCGCGCCATCCAGTTCGGCACGCTCTTCGGGCGTTTGCAGACGTTCGCGCTCTGGCTCGGGGTCGTTGTTAACCAGCCAGGGTTTGATGGATTTGTACTGCCGGTAAAACGGTTCCATATCCACGACAAAATCGCGAATTACCGGCAGGCCGGGCAACGGTCGAATTTCGATAGGCTGCTTTAGATCAGACAAAGGCGTGATGCAGGCCAGCACATTGCGGCCATTGGCGTTGACCGCATCCGACCCGCACACGCCTTCGCGGCACGAGCGCCGGAAGGCCAGGGTGTCGTCCTGCGCTTTCAGTTCCAGCAGCGCATCCAGCAACATCTTGCCGTTGGGGTCGATGTCGAGTTCGACCTCCTGCATGGAGGGCTTCTGGCCGGATTCTGGCTGGTAGCGGTAGAGGCGGAATTTCATGTCATTTTGCCGTCGGTCAAGGGTAGGCGTAAGCGTCTGCTTATTCGTCAGGTTAGCCAGCTTTTCCAACACCTCAACTTTAAGGTCAGTCTGTTTGGGCTTTCCGGCATCCGCCAACAGCGGGTAATCCATGGTCAAACCGGTTTGCTGGTAGCCGCGTCGCAAATAGAAAGCGATGAGTTCGGTTCTTGCGGACAAGACAAACATGACAAATTTCTCCGCGCCAAAAACCAAATTGGCCTGCTCTTCGGCATACGCAAGCATCTGTTTTCCCGCTCCCGCACCTTGCCGCGCGGGATTAACTGCGAACATTCCAATGTGACTACTGCTACCGTCTTTTTCGATATGCACACACGCCACAATTTCTAAGCCGTTGAGGCCGACAAGCATCAGCGAGTCCGGTTTTGAGATGATTTCCGCGACTTGCCCGGCACTGGCTCTGTTTCCATATACCAGGTCTGCTTCATGCGTCCAGCCAGCGGCGTCCGGTTCCGGGCGATATGCCCGGTTAACGAGATGCGCGATTTCCTCGGCATCCAGCTTGTTTGCAGTGCGAAAAGCGTGTTGCATGGGAACTCCCATTTCTGGTTATGGGGTTAATACGGCGACGGGAATATCTTGCTCGTTCATTTTGCTAATAGCTACGCTCCTTCGGTTTAAAACTACCCACCGACAGCGGTTTAAGCCGCACCGGTTTGTAATCAAGCTGGTCGCCTGCCAGTGAGTACAGGCTGTGTTTCAGCCAGCGATCATCGTCGCGTGCCGGGAAATCTTCGCGCGTATGTGCGCCCCGGCTTTCCTCGCGTGCCAGTGCGGAAACCAGCGTGGCGCGGGCAACCAGCAATAAATTTTCCAGCTCCATGGCTTCGATGCGGGCGGTGTTGAATATCCGGCTGTGGTCGCCCAGGGTGATCTGTTCTGCGCGGGTTTGCAGGGTATCCAGCGCGGCCAGCCCCTGCGTCAATATTTCGCGGGTGCGATACACGCCGCAATGTTTTTGCATCAACTGGCGAAGTTCGTGCGTAATGCCATCCACCGTTTCGCCGCCGCGTACTTCCTGGCTGCTTTTTCTTTCCCAGCGCGACAGCCTTTGCATACTAAGCTCAACGTCCTTGCCATCAGATACACGCGGGTAAGGGTTGTCACGCAAGGTCTCGATCATGTGCTTGCCTGCGGCGCGGCCAAACACCACCAAATCCAGCAACGAATTACCGCCCAGGCGGTTTGCGCCATGCACCGACACGCAGGCACATTCGCCCACCGCATACAGGCCGGGCACGGGTTCTTCGGGGCCGTAGCGTGCCGGGGACACAACTTGGCCGTTTAAATTTGTGGGGATGCCGCCCATCATGTAGTGCGCGGTGGGCGCAACGGGAATAGGCGCTGTGACCGGATCAACACCCGCAAAGCGCTTGGACAGTTCGCGGATGCCGGGCAAGCGTTCGGTAATGATTTTTTCGCCCAGATGATCGAGCTTGAGCAGCACATGATCTTTGCGCTCGCCGCAGCCGCGTCCCTCGTGTATCTCGGTGGCAATCGCCCGACTGATCACATCGCGGCTGGCTAAATCTTTGACGTGCGGCGCGTAGCGTTGCATGAAGCGTTCGCCGTTTGCATTGACCAGATACCCTCCCTCGCCGCGCACGCCTTCGGTAATCAAACTGCCCACCCCGGCAATGCCGGTGGGGTGAAACTGCCAGAATTCCATATCCTCCAGCGGCAAGCCTGCGCGTAGCACCATGCCCAGGCCGTCGCCGGTGTTGATCATGGCGTTGCTGGTGTTGGCAAATATCCGCCCTGCCCCGCCAGTGGCCAATAATGTCGTGCGCGCCTCGATCAATAACGGCTCGCCGGTTTCTATCGACATGGCTGTCATGCCCAGACAATACCCTTGTGCATCGCGGATCAAATCCAGCGCGAAATACTCGTCAAAGAATTGTGTCTTTGCCGCCAGATTGCGCTGATACAGGGTGTGCAGCAACGCATGGCCGGTACGGTCGGCGCTGGCACAGGTGCGCACCGCTTGCTCGCCACCAAAGTTTTGCGACTGCCCGCCAAATGCACGCTGGTAAATTTTGCCGTTGTCCAATCTGGAAAACGGCAACCCCATATGCTCCAGTTCGTACACTGCGCCAGCCGCCTCACGGCACATAAATTCAATCGCGTCCTGATCGCCCAGATAGTCCGAACCCTTGACGGTGTCGAACATGTGCCAGTGCCAGTGGTCTTCCGACACATTGCCCAGCGCGGCGGTAATGCCACCCTGCGCGGAAACCGTGTGCGAACGCGTGGGGAAAACTTTGGAGACGACCGCGACATTAAAGCCGGAATCGGCAAGTTGCAGCGCGGCACGCAAACCTGCGCCACCGCCGCCGACAATCACCGCGTCGAATGTGCGCTTATCCATGACCACCCCACAAAATCACCGTCGCCCAGGTCGTACACAAAAACAAAGTCAGCAAGGTCGCCACGTTCAAAAACAGGCGCAGGAAAAATGGCTTCACATAATCCATCAACACATCGCGCAGGCCGATCCAGGCGTGCAGACACAGGCTGGCCACCAGCACCAAGACCAATAGTTTGATAACCAGAAAATCGAACGCGGCCTGCCAGCCCGCGTAATCAAATGGCGCATTGCCGATGAACAAAATCAGCAACGGGATTGCCGCCAGCAAAACCAGCACCGCCGAAATGCGCTGCACCAGCCACCAGCCGGTGCCGCTGTGGCTGCCGGTAACGGTTTTTTTCATCGCCACAACCAGACCGCCAACAGCAACGCCGCCAGCCCGCTGGCAACCAACACGAAAAATGCCGAACGCCGCGCCGCGATTTTTTCAACCCCCCAATGCATGTCCAGGGCAAGGTGCCTTATCCCGGAAAAAACATGAAAAGCCAGCGACGCAACCAACAGCCAGACAAGAACGCTGCCAAACGGCGCGTTCAGCCATGCGCGGGTTTCGGCAAAAGCGGATGCGCTGCCAAGCGAGTTTTGTAGCAGATACAGGGAAGACGGAAGCCCGAGAAACAACAAGATGCCTGTTAGCCGATGCAGGATGGAAACCCATCCCGGCAGCGGCAAATGCAACTGGAATAAATCAAGAAACACAGGTCTGTTATTCATCCGCGGATTCAAGTTCGAAGTGCAACGGTTAACGGGATATTGGTGTAGCGCATTTCTAGCCCGAAGAATACCTCGTGTGGCGTTCTGAATCCCAGCAC